>DASQER010000111.1:0-3686 GCA_035633575.1 Thermoleophilaceae bacterium | reverse complement strand
GTACCCCGGGTCGGACACCAGGGGCATCCCCGCGTCCGAGACGAGCGCCACCACGGCCCCGTCGCGCATCCGGCCCACGAGCTCCGAGGAGCGCGCCTGCTCGTTGTGCTCGTGGTAGGAGACGAGCTTCGCCTTCACCCCATAGCGGTCCAGGAGCACGCGCGTACGGCGGGTGTCCTCGCAGGCCACCACGTCCGCGTCTCGCAGCGCCGACAGCACGCGCAGGGTGATGTCCTCCAGGTTCCCGATCGGCGTCGGGCACACGACCAGCCGGCCGCTCACCTCGCGGAGTCCAGGTGGTCGAGCGCGAGCAGCGCGGCGCCCATCATCCCGGCCTCGTCGCCGTAGTGGGCAGGCACGATCCGCACCACCTCGCGCGCGGGCTCCAGGGCGCGCTCGGCAACCACCGCGCGCGCGGGCTCGAGCAGCAGGTCGCCCCCGCGCACCGCGCCGCCGCCGATCACGACCAGCTCGGGGTTGAAGGTGTTGATCAGGCCCACGAGCCCGTACCCGAGCCGCCGGCCCACCTCGTCGAGCACCTCGCGGGCGAGCGGATCGCCGTCGTGCGCCATCTCGGTCACGAGCCCGCCGCTGATCTCCTTGTCGGCGGCGAGCCGCCGCCCGAGCTGGGAGTCCGGATTGGCCTCGGCCACGCGCTGCCCCTCGCGCCCGATCGCATTGCCCGAGACGAGCGCCTCGAAGCATCCCTGCCCGGGACAGTCGCCCGGGCAGTCGGGGCCGTGCAGCTGAAGCACCACGTGGCCGAGCTCCGCGCCGACCCCCGTGGCGCCCCGGTACACCTCGCCGTTCAGCAGCAGGCCGCCGCCGATCCCGGTCCCAAGGCAGACCATCACCGCGTGCCGCGCCCCCTGGGCAACCCCGCCGCGGCTCTCCGCCAGCATCGAAGCGTTGCCGTCGTTGTCCACCACCACAGGCAGCCCGAGCCGCTCGCTCATCAGGTCCCGGAAGGGCACGCCGTCGAGCGCCGGCAGGTGGTTGGACCAGCGCGACACGCCCGTCTCCGCCTCCACCAGCGCCGGCACCCCGAAGCCGACCGCCTCGACGTCCGGCGCGGCCGCGCGCACCTCCTCCACCGCGTCCGTGAAGATGTCCAGGGTCTCCTGCCTGGCGGCCCCGCGCCACGTCCTGTGAACGCGGTGGTGGACCACCATCTGATCGTCGACGACACCCCCGAGGAGCTTGGTGCCTCCGGCGTCGATACCGATCACGCGCCTCGGCGGCATGGCCAGTAGATATACAGAGGGGGGTGAACGACCCGACGCCCGGCCCCCCGGAGTACAAGCTCTACCGGTCGCGCCGCAAGCCGCTGGCGCGCGGCGGCGACCTCGATGCGCTGCGCCGCAGGCTCTCGCGGCGCGGCGACGGCGACGAGCCGCGGGCGCCGCGCCCGAAGCGGCCGATCACCCCAGGACGGGTCCTCAAGTGGGTCGCCCTGGCGATCGCCGGCTGGCTCCTGCTCTCCCTCGTCCTGTTCCTGATCAGCGCCCAGACGCAGGAGGGCGTCTCCCCCGAGACCGAGCGCGCGCTCTCGAGCAAGGGAAGCCTGTTCACCGGCAGCACGATCCTCGTGCTGGGCTCCGACGTGCGCACCGGCGAGTCGATCGACGAGTCGCAGCAGGGGCCGGGACGATCCGACACGATCATGCTCGTCCGCGCCGCCTTCGGAAGCGTGCGCAAGCTCTCGATCCCGCGTGACGTGGAGGTCGAGGTGCCGGGCCACGGGATCAGCAAGATCAACGCCGCCTACGCGCTCGGCGGCCCCGCGCTCACGATCGAGACCGTGGAGTCGTTCCTCGGTAACGGCCTGAAGGTGAACCACCTGGTGGAGGTCGACTTCGAGGCCTTCCCCGACTTCATCGACTCGCTCGGCGGCGTGACCGTCAACAACAAGACGCGCATCTGCTCGCCCCCGTTCGACAACTTCTGGAAGGGACTGAACTTCGGGAAGGGGGAGATCGAGCTCAACGGCAGGCGGGCGCTCGGCTACGCGCGCATCCGCAAGAACAGCTGCGCGCCCGCCGAGGACGACCGCGCCCGGGCGGCGCGCCAGCAGGACGTGCTGGCGGCGATCGGCTCGCAGGTGAAGTCCCCGAGCACGTTCGCACGGCTGCCCTGGGTGAGCTGGAACGCGCCGCGCGCGCTCAACACGGACATGAACGGCCTCGAGCTGATGATGCTCTTCGCCGACATGGCCACCGGCAGCTCGGACGAGACCTCCGTGCTCGAGGCCACCTGCTGCCGCGGCAGCAACCTGTTCGTGTCCGAGGGCTCCAAGCAGGACGCCGTGCGCAAGCTGCTCGAGGGCGACTAGTCGGAGCCCGACGAGCTCTTAGTGGAGCTCGAGTCCTTCTTCTTCGTGTCCGACCCGGACGAGTCCGACTTCGAGGAGGAGCCGTCCGAGGACGACGAGCCGTCGGACGACGAGCCGTCGGACGACGAGCCCTCGGCGCCCGACTTCTTCTTCCCGTAGTCGGTGCTGTAGAAGCCGGAGCCCTTGAAGTGGACCGCGACGGGGTGGAAGACGCGCTGCACGGGCGTCCCGTGCTCCTCGCAGACCGTGAGCGGCTCGTCGGTCATGCGCTGCATCACCTCGAACGTATGGCCTCGCTCGCAGCGATACTCGTAGATCGGCATGGCACTCTCAGTATAGGAATGCCAGAGAGAGCGCCTCAGGCGCCCTGGGGCGGCTTCGGGCTCTCCAGGTCGTCGAGCAGCGACACGCGCATGGCGTGCCAGACGATCCAGGCGGTGAGATGAGAGATGGGCCGCAGGGCCGTCCCGACCATCGCGCCGAACGTACCCCAATGCACACGGGATCGTCACATGAAGTTCATGTGAAGAGCCGAAACTCCGGGCTGTTTCGGCGGCGCGGGCGGACCGATAGCCTGCGCGGCCGTGGCCGGACCGGTGACCATGGACAAGATCGTCGCGCTCTGCAAGAGGCGCGGGCTGATCTTCCCCGCCTCCGAGATCTACGGCGGGATCGCGAACACCTACGACTACGGCCACTACGGGGTGCTGCTGAAGAACAACGTCATCGGCGCCTGGTGGAAGGCGATGATCCAGGAGCGCGACGACATCGTGGCGCTCGACTCGGCGATCATCCAGCATCCGCGCGCGTGGGAGGCATCGGGCCACCTGGCGGGCTTCACGGACCCGCTCGTGGACTGCCGCACCTGCAAACTGCGCTTCCGCGCCGACCACCTGCAGGAGGTGCGCGACGGCGTGGCCGAGCACCCCGAGGTCCGCTGCGGGCGCGCGCCGTCGAAGCTGCCGGGCGACCATCCCGACTGCGACCTCACCGACCCGCGCGAGTTCAACCTGATGTTCGAGACGTCTATCGGCCCGGTGAAGGACGCCGGCTCGACGGTCTTCCTCAGGCCCGAGACCGCCCAGGGGATCTTCCTCGCCTTCAAGACGACGCTCCAGTACGCGCGCAAGAAGCCGCCGTTCGGAATCGCCCAGATCGGCAAGTCGTTCCGCAACGAGATCACGCCGGGCAACTTCATCTTCCGCACGCTCGAGTTCGAGCAGATGGAGATGGAGTTCTTCGTGCCGCCGGCCGAGGCGGAGGGCTGGCACGAGCACTGGATGGAGCAGCGGATGGAGTGGTACGTCTCGCTCGGGATCGACCGCGAGGCGCTGCGGCTCCGCCCGCACGAGGC
>DASQER010000110.1:0-9446 GCA_035633575.1 Thermoleophilaceae bacterium | reverse complement strand
CAGTCCGGAAGCTCCGCCACCACCCGCGCGCGCTTGTCGCGGATCGTCGAGGTGGCCCGCGCGAGGTTGGCCCGCAGCTGGCTGTCGCCCAGGGACCGCCGAGCGGCCTCGGGGAAGCCCCTCAGGGCCACGGCTCGTCCTCTGTCGAGGCGAGGATCTCCGCCAGGTGCACCGGCCGCACGCCCGAGCGCCCGCGCGACAGCCCGCCGCCGATGTGCATGAGGCACGAGGAGTCCACCGAGCACACCACCTCGGCGCGGGTGTCGAGCACGCCGCGCAGCTTGTCAGAGAGCATCGCGGTCGACACGTCCGCGTTCTTCACCGCGAACGTCCCGCCGAAGCCGCAGCACTCGAGCGCGTCGGGCAGCTCGACGAGGTCGATGCCGCGCACGGAGCGGAGCAGGCGCTGCGGCTTGTCGCCCACGCGAAGGGCCCGCAGGGAGTGGCACGTCGGGTGGTAGGTCACCCGGTGCGGGTAGTACGCGCCCACGTCATCGACGCCGAGCACGTCGACCAGGAGCTCCGAGAGCTCGTACACCGGCGGGGCCTCCTCACCGAGCTGCTCGCGCAGCATTCCAGCGCAGGATGCCGACGGCGTGACCACGGCCTCATGCCCCTCGAAGACGGCGGCCAGGCGCCCGGCGAGAGCTCGCCCCTCCTCGGCATAGCCGCTGTTCACGTGCATCTGGCCGCAGCAGGTCTGCTCCTCCGGGAACTCGACCTCGTGCCCGAGCCGCTCGAGCAGGCTGACCACCGCCCGCCCGGTGGACGGGAACAGCGTGTCGCCCAGGCAGGTGACGAAGAGGCCGACGCGCACAGACGGGAGTTTCCCCGATGCGAGCTATGGGCAAGCCCAATCCAGCGATATGCGAGCGCGCGATGCGCGCGAGCTCCTGTTTTCACCCGAGGGAGGAACCCGTGTACACGCAGGACTTCAATCCGGTCTCGGACTCGCTTGGCCTGACCTCGGTCTTCGCCGTCCTGCCAGTCCTGACCCTGTTCGTGCTGCTGGGCGGCCTGAAGATGAAGGCGCAGTGGGCAGCGCTGATCGCTCTCGGCATCGCGATGGCGGTGGCCGTGATCGTCTACGGCATGCCGGTCGGCCAGACGGGGCTGTCCGCCGCGCAGGGTGCGACGTTCGGGCTGTTCCCCATCATGTGGATCGTCGTCGCGGCGATCTGGGTCTACAACATGACCGTCGAGACCGGGTACTTCGCCGTCCTGCGGCGATCTTTCGGCCGGATCTCCGAGGACCAGCGCATCCAGGCGGTGATCATCGCCTTCTGCTTCGGCGCGTTGATTGAGGCGCTCGCCGGCTTCGGGACCCCCGTGGCGATCACCGCCGTGATGATGATCGCGGTTGGCTTCAAGCCGATAAAGGCCGCCTCCATCGCCCTCCTGGCGAACACCGCCCCCGTCGCCTTCGGGGCAATCGCCACGCCGATCATCACGCTCGCGGAGGTCACGGAGCTGGACAAGGCCGACCTCGGCGCGATGGTCGGTCGCCAGACGCCGTTCCTCGCCCTCCTCGTGCCGCTGATCCTGATCGGCATGGTCGACGGGCGCCGTGGAGTCCGCCAGGCCTGGCCGATTGCCGTGGTCGGCGGCCTGTCGTTCGCCATCGGGCAGTTCATCTGCTCGAACTACCTGTCGGTCGAGCTCACCGACATCGTCGCGTCGCTCGTGAGCACGGCCAGCATCGTCTTGTTCCTGCGCATCTGGTCGCCCGGGGAGCCGCTGCGCGCCGAGGCCCCCAACGGCGGTTTGGCGCGGCCGGCCGTCGCCGGCGGCTCGGTGCACGACCCGGGGATGGAACGCGAGGTCGCGCGCCATGACGACACTAGGAAGGACACGCCCGCGGACGTCTTCCGGGCCTACTCGCCGTACATGATCATCATCGCCGTCTTCTCGATCGGGCAGATCCCGGCGGTGAAGGAGGCGCTCGCAGAGTCGCCGTGGACCAAGGCGTTCGAGTGGCCAGGGCTCGACGTGCGCAGTCCGGACGGCGAGGCGCTCGGCAGCCTCATGTTCAACTTCAACTGGCTGCCCGCAACGGGCACGCTGATGATCTTCGCCGGCCTCATGACGATGGCGGTGATCGGGCTCGCGCCGGGGCGCGCGCTGCGCGTGTTCGGCCGCACGCTCGACCAGCTCAAGTGGGCGATCCTCACGGTCGCCGCCGTGCTGGGGCTGGCGTACGTGATGAACCAGTCCGGGCAGACGATCACGCTGGGGCTGTGGGCCGCCGGTGCGGGCTCGTTCTTCGCGTTCCTGTCCGCGATGATCGGCTGGCTGGGTGTGGCGGTGACCGGCTCGGACACCTCCTCGAACGCACTGTTCGGGGCGCTTCAGGTGACCGCCGCGAACGACGCCGGCATGTCGCCGACGCTGCTCGCCGCGGCGAACAGCTCCGGTGGGGTGCTCGGAAAGATGATCTCGCCGCAGAACCTGGCGATCGGGGCGGCCGCCGTCGGCCTCGCGGGCCAGGAGGGCGAACTCTTCCGTAAGGTGCTTGGCTGGAGCCTCCTGCTGATGATCCTTATGTGCGGCATCGTGTACCTGCAGTCGACAGCGGTGCTGGACTGGATGGTCGTGAAGTGACCCACGGCCCGCTCGTCGAGCGGCTGAAGGGCATCGTCGGCTCAGAGCACGTCGTCACACACAGGAGGCAGCTCGCCACCTACGAGTCGGACGGGCTGCTGCAGTACGCGGTGACCCCCGCGGCGGTCGTGCTGCCCGGGTCGGCCGCCGAGGTGGCCGCCGTCGTGGGAGCGTGCCACGAGGCCGAGGTCCCGTGGGTCGCGCGCGGCGCCGGCTCCGGCCTGTCCGGCGGCGCGCTGCCCGTGGAGGAGGGCATGCTGATCGCCCTCTCGCGCATGCGCCGCATCCTCGAGGTCGACATCCCGAACGGTCGGGTGCTCGTCGAGCCGGGCGTGACCAACATCGAGGTCTCGCAGGCGGTGGCGCCGACGCACTTCTTCCCGCCCGACCCGTCCAGCCAGATCGTGTGCACGATCGGCGGCAACGTGGCCGAGAACTCCGGCGGCGCTCACTGCTTCAAGTACGGGTTCACGACCAACTACGTGACCGGCCTCGAGCTGGTGCTGCCGGACGGCTCGGAGGTCACGCTCGGCGGCCCCGAGCTCGACCACCCGGGCTATGACCTCTTGGGCGCCTTCGTGGGGTCGGAGGGGACGCTCGGGATCGCCACGAGCATCTGGCTGCGCGTGGTGCCGAAGCCCGAGTCGGTGCGCACGCTCGTGGCGTTCTACGGCTCGACCGTGCAGGCCGGCGAGGTGGTCACCGAGATCGTCTCCGAGGGGATCGTGCCGGGCGCCATCGAGATGATGGACAACCTGTCGATCCGGGCGGCGGAGGGCGCCACCGGCGCCGGCTACCCGGTGGACGCCGGCGCCGCGCTGGTGGTGGAGCTGGACGGGTCGGAGGCGGAGTGCGTCGCGCGCTTCGAGCAGGTCGTCGAGATCTGCGAGCAGGCGGGCGCGGACAGCGTAAGAGTCGCCCAGGACGAGGCGGAGCGCGAGCTGATCTGGCGCACCCGCAAGGCGGCGTTCGCCGCAATGGGCCGGATCGCCCCGAACTACTACGTGCAGGACAGCGTGATCCCGCGCACGCGCCTCGCCGAGGTGCTCGGCAAGATCGAGGAGCTGGCCACCGAGCACGAGCTCCAGGTGGCGAACGTGTTCCACGCCGGGGACGGCAACCTGCACCCGCTCGTCTGCTACGACGGCGCCCGGGCCGGCGAGGCCGAGCGCGCCGAGGAGCTGGCGGGCCTGATCGTGAAGGCGTGCGTGGACGCCGGCGGGTCGATCACGGGCGAGCACGGCGTGGGCGTGGACAAGAAGAGCTACATGCCCTCGATGTTCGACGAGCCCGACCTGGCGACGTTCCAGCGCCTTCGCTGCGCATTCGACCCCGACGGGCTGGCGAACCCGGGAAAGGTCATGCCCACGCCGCGCCTGTGCGGCGAGGTGCCCGGCCCCTACCGCCGCCACCCGCTCGAGCAGGCGGGCGTGGCGGAGCGCTTCTGATGCAGTTGGCGGAGGCCCCCGCCACGCGCGAGGAGCTCGGCTCGGCGCTGAGCGCCGCAGCCGAGGCCGGTACGCCCGTGCGCTTCCGCGGGGGCGGCACGAAGCTCGGCTGGGCGCGACCGGCGCCGCCGGAGGCCCTGGAGCTCTCGACCGCGGGCCTGCACGAGATCGTGGAGCACAACGCCGGCGACCTGACCGCGGTGCTGCAGCCCGGTGTGAGGCTCTCGCGCGCCCAGGAGGTGTTCCGGCAGGCCGGCCAGATGCTGGCGCTCGACCCGCCGGGCGGCGCCGCGACGATCGGCGGCATCGTCGCGAGCGGCGACACCGGCCCGCTGCGCGCCCGCTACGGCGGCCCGCGCGACCTCGTGGTCGGCATGAGGGTCGCCCTGTCCGACGGCACGCTCGCGAAGAGCGGCGGCAAGGTGATCAAGAACGTGGCGGGCTACGACATCGCCAAGCTCTTCAGCGGCTCGTTCGGCACGCTGGGCGCCATTGTCGAGGTCGCGGTGCGCCTGCACCCGCTGCCGCCTCAGACGTCCACCGCGCTCGGCGCTGCGGGCGATCCGGACGAGCTGGCGCGGGGCGCGGCCGCGCTCTCGCAATCCGCGCTCGAGCAGCATGGCCTGGACGTCCGCTGGGAGGGCGGGCGCGGAACCGTGCTCGCCCGCTTCGCCGGCACCGCGCCCCGCGCGCAGGCCGAGGCGGCGGAGCTGCTCTTGCGAAGAGAGGGTCTCTCGACCGAGATCCTCGATGAGGACGACTCCGCCTGGGACGAGCAGCGCGCCGCCCAGCGCGGGCCGCTCGTGGTTAAGGTCTCCGGCCTGCCGACCCGGCTCCCGGAGCTGCTGCGCGCGGCCGACGAGCTGGGCGCGCTGGTGGTCGGCCGGGCGGCCCTCGGCCTGTCGTGGCTGCGGATCGAGGAGCCCTCCGCGAAGGCGGTCGAGCGCCTGCGCCGGGAGTGGATCTGCGCGGTCCAGGACCGGCCCGCGGACCTGGACGTGGACCCGTGGGGACCGATCGAGCCGGCGACACAGGCGCTCATGGGGCGAGTCAAGGAGCGCTTCGACCCGGCGGGCGTGTGCGTATGAGCGGCTACGACGACACGCGCGCCCCGCAGCTCGACCTGATCGGCGACTGCGTGCACTGCGGCTTCTGCCTGCCCACCTGCCCGACCTACGTGCTCTGGGGCGAGGAGATGGACTCGCCGCGCGGGCGCATCGTCCTGATGAAGGAGGGCCACGAGGAGATCTCGGCGCCGCTCGTGACCCACCTCGACCGCTGCCTCGGCTGCATGGCGTGCGTGACCGCCTGTCCGTCCGGCGTCCAGTACGACAAGCTGATCGAGGACGCGCGCTCCCAGCTGGAGCGCAACATCGAGAGGCCGCCGCTCGAGCGGGCGCACCGGCGGCTCATCTTCGAGCTGTTCACGCGCCCGGGCCGCCTGCGCGCGCTGGCCCCGGCGGCCACGGCCGCCCACCGGCTCGGGCTGCCGCGCCTGGCGCGCCGGCGCAGCGTGCGCCGCCTCCTCCCCCGGCTGGCGGCGCTCATCGCGATGACTCCCGACGTGCCGCTGAAGCGCTCCCTGTCACGGCTCCCGCAGCGCTTCGAGGCGCGCGGGGAGCGGCGCGGCACCGTCGCCCTGCTCCAGGGCTGCGTGCAGCGCGTGTTCTTCGGCCACGTGAACGAGGCGACCGCGCGGGTGCTGGCCGCCGAGGGCTTCGAGGTGCACGTGCCGCGGGCGCCGCGCTGCTGCGGCGCGCTCCCGCTGCACGCGGGCGACGACGACGCGCGCGAGCTGGCCAAGGCGACGATCGAGGCGCTCGAGCGCTACGAGACCGTCGTGGTCAACGCGGCGGGCTGCGGCTCGGCCATGAAGGACTACGCGCACCTGCTGCGCGACGAGCCGGAGTGGGCCGAGCGAGCCGGCGCCTTCGCCGCGAAGGTGCGCGACGTGACCGAGCTGCTGGCCGAGGCGGGGCCGCGCGCCGAGCGCCGGCCGGTGGAGCTCAAGGTCGCCTACCACGACGCCTGCCACCTCGCCCACGCCCAGGGCGTGCGCGCCCAGCCGCGCGAGCTGCTGCTCGGAATCCCCGGCCTCGAGCTGGTCGAGCCGGCGGAGTGGGAGCTCTGCTGCGGCTCCGCGGGGATCTACAACCTGGTGCAGCCGGAGGCCGCCGCCGAGTTGGGCGAGCGCAAGGCGCGTAACCTCCTGGACACGGGGGCCGAGGCCGTCGTCGCGGGGAACCCGGGGTGCGTGCTGCAGATCAGCGCGCACACCGAGCGCCTCGGACGCCCGCTCCCTGTCCTGCACCCGATGGAGCTGCTCGCCCGAGCGATCGACTGAATTGTCAACGCAATACATCTTCACGATGTACAGGCTGTCCCGCGTCCACCCGCCCGACAAGAAGGTGCTGGACGACATATCCCTGAGCTTCCTCCCGGGGGCGAAGATCGGCGTGCTCGGCCCCAACGGGTCGGGCAAGTCCACCCTCCTGCGCATCATGGCCGGGCGGGACACCGAGTTCCGCGGCGACGCCCAGCTCGCCCCGGGAGCAACGGTCGGCCTGCTCGAGCAGGAGCCGCAGCTCGACCCGGAGAAGGACGTGCGCGGCAACGTCGAGGACGGCGTGCGCGAGCCGCGCGACATGCTCGACCGCTTCAACGAGCTGGCGGCGAACTACTCGGACGAGACGGCCGGCGAGTTCGCCCGCCTCCAGGACGCGATCGACGCCGCCGACGCCTGGAATCTCGACACCACGCTCGAGATCGCCATGGACGCCCTGCGGGTCCCGCCCGGGGACGCCGACGTGGAGACGCTCTCGGGCGGCGAGCGGCGGCGTGTGGCGCTCTGCCGGCTGCTCCTGAGCGCGCCCGACCTGCTCCTGCTCGACGAGCCGACGAACCACCTCGACGCCGAGTCCGTGGCCTGGCTCGAGAAGCACCTGGAGGAGTACGCGGGCACCGTCGGCGCCGTGACCCACGACCACTACTTCCTCGACAACGTGGCCGGCTGGATCCTCGAGCTGGACCGGGGGCGCGGCCTGCCGTTCAAGGGCAACTACACGGCCTGGCTCGAGCAGAAGCAGGAGCGGCTCGCCCAGGAGGACCGGCGCGACAACGCGCGCCAGCGCACCATCGCCCGGGAGCTCGAGTGGGTGCGCGAGTCGCCCAAGGGGCGGCGCACGAAGGCGCGCGCCCGGCTCAAGCGCTACGAGGCGCTGCTGGCCGAGGAGCGCAACGTGAAGCTCGACCAGGTGCAGATCCACATCCCCGCCGGCCCGCGCCTCGGCGACGTGGTGCTGGAGGCCGACGACGTGCGCAAGGCCTTCGGCGACCGCCTGCTGATCGAGGATCTGAGCTTCACGCTCCCGCCCGCGGGCATCGTGGGCGTGATCGGGCCGAACGGCGCCGGCAAGACGACGCTCTTCCGGATGATCGTGGGCGACGAGGAGCCGGACGACGGAGACCTGCGGCTCGGCGAGTCGGTCGAGCTGGCGTACGTGGACCAGTCGCGCGACGCGCTCGATCCCGAGAAGACCGTCTGGGAGGAGATCTCGGACGGCTACGACCAGATCAAGGTCGGCGAGCGGGAGATGAGCTCGCGCGCCTACGCCGCGGGCTTCAACTTCCGCGGCTCAGACCAGCAGCGCAAGGTCGGCGCCCTCTCGGGCGGCGAGCGCAACCGCGTGCACCTGGCCAAGCTGCTGCGCCGCGGCGGCAACCTGCTGCTGCTCGACGAGCCGACGAACGACCTCGACGTCGACACCCTGCGGGCGCTGGAGGAGGCCCTGCTCTCCTTCGCCGGCTGCGCGGTGATCATCTCGCACGATCGCTGGTTCCTCGATCGCGTGGCCACCCACGTGCTGGCCTTCGAGGGTGACTCGCAGGTGGCCTGGTTCGAGGGCAACTTCGAGGCATATGAGGAGAACCGGAGGGCTCGTCTGGGTACGGAGGCAGACAGGCCGCACCGGATCACCTACAAGAAGCTCACGAGGACGTGATGAGATGGAAATTCGCGCGCAAGACACCGAACGGCAGGACGAGGTCCTGAACGACGGGGCACTGAAGCTGGTCGGGACGCTGCACGAGGAACTCGACGCCCGGCGGCGCGAGTTGCTCGACGCCCGGCAGGAGCTCCAGGCCCGGCTCGACGGCGGCGGCACGCTCGAGTTCGTCACCGCTCCCGAGGAGTTCACCGTGGCGCCCGTGCCGGAGGCGCTGCAGGACCGGCGCGTCGAGATCACCGGCCCGGCCAGCCGCAAGATGGTGATCAACGCTCTCAACTCGGGCGCCCGCGGGTTCATGGCCGACTTCGAGGACTCGAACTCCCCGTACTGGGAGAACATGGTCGGCGGCCAGGTGAACCTGGCCGATGCGATCCGCGGCACGATCGAGCACGACGAGGAGGGCAAGCACTACGAGCTCGGCGACGACCCGGCCGTGCTGCACGTCCGCCCGCGCGGGCTGCACCTGCCGGAGGCGCACCTGCAGGTGGACGGCGAGCTGGTGGCGGGCGCGTTCATGGACTTCGGCCTCTACGTGCACCGCAACGCCGAGGCGCTGCTCGAGCGCGGCTGGGGCCCTTACTTCTACATCCCGAAGCTGGAGTCGCACCGCGAGGCGGCGCTCTGGCGCGACGCCTTCACGATAGCCGAGGGGATGCTCGGCCTGGGGCGCGGCACGATCAAGGCGACGGTCCTCATCGAGACGATCCCGGCGGCCTTCGAGATGGACGCGATCCTGTACGAGCTGCGCGACCACGTCGCCGGCCTCAACGCCGGCCGCTGGGACTACATCTTCTCGATGATCAAGCGCTTCCGCTCACGGCCGGAGTTCGTGCTGCCGGACCGCTCCGAGGTGACCATGACGGTCCCGTTCATGAAGGACTACAGCGACCTCGTCGTCAAGACCTCGCACGCGCGCGGCGCCCACGCCCTGGGCGGGATGGCCGCGCTGATCCCCAGCCGCACCGACGAGGAGGCGAACAGGCGGGCCTTCGAGTCCGTGAAGGCCGACAAGGAGCGCGAGGCCGGCGCGGGCTTCGACGGCACCTGGGTGGCCCACCCCGACTCGGTGCCGGTGGCGATGGAGGCGTTCGACGCGGTTCTCGGCGACCGGCCCAACCAGGTGGACAGGCAGCGCGACGACGTCTCCCCCTCCGCCGACGCGCTGCTCGCGGTCGACGACACACCGGGCGAGCGCACCGAGGAGGGCCTGCGCTCGAACGTCAACGTCGGCATCCAGTACATCTCCTCGTGGCTGCGCGGCAACGGCGCCGCCGCGATCCACGGCCTGATGGAGGACGCCGCCACCGCGGAGATCGCGCGCGGCCAGGTGTGGCACTGGATCGCCCACGGCGCGGCCCTCGACGACGGCCGGACCGTCACCCCGGAGCTC
>DASQER010000109.1:0-2046 GCA_035633575.1 Thermoleophilaceae bacterium | reverse complement strand
GCGTCGAACTCCACGCCGTTCGAGGCGGTCACCTTGAGCGTCTTCGCGCCCTCCTCCAGCGGCGCGAGGTCGAAGCTCTCCTCACCCGTGAGCCCGAGCGACTCGGCGGACTCGCCATCGGGGAACTGCAGCGGCAGCACGCCCATGCCCACGAGGTTCGAGCGATGGATGCGCTCGTACGACTCCGCGATCGCGAAGCGGATGCCGAGCAGGCGCGGGCCCTTGGCGGCCCAGTCGCGCGAGGAGCCGGAGCCGTACTCCTTGCCTGCGAGCACGCAGAGCGGCGTGCCCTCCTCGCGGTACTCCACGGCGGCGTCGTAGATCGGCTTGACCTCGCCGTCCTTCTTCGTGAAGCCGCCCTCGGTGTCCGGCACGAGCAGGTTGCGCAGGCGGATGTTCGCGAACGTGCCGCGCATCATCACCTCGTGGTTGCCGCGCCGCGACCCGTAGGAGTTGAAGTCGCGCGGCTCGACGCCGTGCTCGATCAGGTACTGGCCGGCCGGCGAGTCCTTCTTGATCGCGCCCGCGGGTGAGATGTGGTCGGTCGTGACGCTGTCGCCCAGGACCGCGATCGCTCTCGCGCCCTCGATCTGCTCGAAGCGCTCCGGCGCCTCGGCCGTCATGCCCTCGAAGTAGGGCGGCTGCTTCACGTAGGTGGAGTCCTCGTCCCATGCGTAGCGGTCGCCTTCCGGGATCTCGAGCGAGTTCCAGTTCTCGTCTCCCTCGAACACCTCGGCGTAGGAGCTCCGGAACATGTCCGACTCGATGGCGCGCTCGATCATCTCGTTCACCTCCTGCTGCGTGGGCCAGATGTCGCGCAGGTAGACGTCGCCCTGGAGCGGCTCGGTCACGATGTCGATGTCCATCCGGCCGGCCAGCGCGTAGGCCACGCACAGCGGCGGCGAGGCGAGGTAGTTCATCTTCACCTCGGGGTGGATGCGGCCCTCGAAGTTGCGGTTGCCGGAGAGCACGCTGCACACCACGAGATCGCGCTCCTCGATCTCCTTGGAGACCTCCTCCGGCAGCGGTCCCGAGTTGCCGATGCAGGTCGTGCAGCCGTAGCCGACGAGGTCGAAGCCGAGCTGCGAGAGCGGCTCGATCAGCTCGGCGCGCTCCAGGTAGTCGGTGACGACCTTGGAGCCCGGCGCCAGCGAGGTCTTGACCCACGGCTTGCGCTCGAGGCCGGCCTCCACGGCCTTCTTCGCCAGCAGGCCCGCCCCGATCATCACCGACGGGTTCGAAGTGTTGGTGCAGCTCGTGATCGCGGCGATTACGACGGCGCCGTGGTCGAGCCCCTCGCTGCGCTCCTTCACAGCGACGTCGGCCCTGTGGTGGTGGCCCGGCTTGGGCGCCTGGCCGCCACCGTTGTTGGTCGGCGGGTCGCTCGCCGGGAAGGACTCCGCGGCCGAAGCGTCGTAGCCGTTCAGCTCCTCTGGGCCCACCCGCTCCTCGAGCTCGGCGCAGAAGTCGCGCGCGGCGTCGGAGAGCGCCACGCGGTCCTGCGGGCGCTTCGGCCCGGCCAGCGACGGCTCCACGTCGCCGAGGTCGAGCTCGAGCGTGTCGGAGTAGCTGGCCTCCTCGCTGCTCTCGTCGTGGAAGAGGCCCTGCTCGCGGCAGTAGGCCTCCACCAGCTCGATGCGCTCCTTCGGGCGGCCCGAGAACTCGAGGTAGCGGAGCGTCTCGGCGTCGACGGGGAAGATGGCGCAGGTCGCCCCCATCTCGGGCGACATGTTGCCGATCGTCGCCCGGTCGGCCAGCGGCAGGTTCGGCAGTCCGGCCCCGTAGAACTCCACGAACTTCCCGACCACGCCGCGCTCGCGCAGCATCTGGGTCACGGTGAGCACGAGGTCGGTGGCCGTCGAGCCCTCGGGCAGCGCCCCGGTGAGCTGGAAGCCCACGACCTGCGGAACCAGCATCGACACCGGCTGACCGAGCATGGCCGCCTCGGCCTCGATGCCGCCGACGCCCCAGCCGAGCACGCCCAGGCCGTTCACCATGGTGGTGTGCGAGTCGGTGCCGACCAGCGTGTCGGGGAACGCCTGGCCG
>DASQER010000108.1:0-3107 GCA_035633575.1 Thermoleophilaceae bacterium | reverse complement strand
GGCTCGAGAACCTGTTCGTGGTGAGCGCCGGGACCGTCTCCACCACACGCCTGCGCGGGAAGACGAAGCCCTGTTACAACGTGATCCAAGCGAGCCCGGAGCGGGTCACGGTGTTCCGCAAGTACCCGTTCCACGAGCAGGACGCGATCCTCGCCTTCGATCCGCGCACGTACGAGTACGAGAAGAGCCAGGGGCTGCTCGGCGAGACCGCGCGCGGCTAGCCGTGCGCGTGATCGCCCTCATCGACGGCGAGCACCACCCCGCCGCGGTGCGGGACGTGCTCGCGGGGCTCGACCTCGCCGGCGTCGTGTTCTGCGGCGGGGAGGAGAAGCTCGGGCCGGGGCCGCTCGAGGAGCACTACGGGCGCCCCGTGGAGACCGACCCGGAGGAGGCGCTGCGGCGGCTCGCGCCCCAGGCCGACGCCGTCGTGGACCTGGCCGACGAGCCGGTGCTCCCGGCCTCCGCGAAGCTGAGGCTCGCCGCGCTCGCGCTCAGCCTCGGTCTTGCCTACGAGGCGCCCGGCACGCGCTTCGAGCCGCCGCGCTACGAGCCGGTGGAGCTCGACGGGCCGAAGCTCGCGGTGATCGGCACCGGCAAGCGGACCGGCAAGACGGCGGTGGCCGGCCACTGGGCGGGTCTCCTGAGCGAGCAGGGGGTGGACCCGGTGATCGTCTGCATGGGGCGCGGCGGGCCGGCCGAGCCGCGCGTGGCCGAGCCGGGACTGGGCCTCGACGATCTGATCGCCATCGCCGAGGCGGGGGGCCACGCCGGGTCTGACTACCTGGAGGACGCGGTGATCGCCGGCGTACGGACCGTCGGCTGCCGGCGCGTGGGCGGCGGCTTCGCGGGGCAGCCCGCCCACTCGAACGTGCCCGCGGGCGCCGCGCTCGCCGCCTCGCTCGGACCGGATGCGATCGTGTTCGAGGGCTCGGGGGCCTGCATCCCGCCGGTGCAGGTGGACCGCACGGTCTGCGTGCTCGGCGCCGGGCGGCCGGAGCCGTTCGCCGAGTACCGGCTCGCGCGCGCGGATCTCGTCCTGGCGGCCGAGGGGTCTGACCCCCCGCCGGGGGCGCTGCCGTTCACGCTGCGCCCGGAGCCGCTCGAGCCGCTGCCCGAGGGGGCGCGCGTGGCCGTCTTCACGACCGGCGCGAGGAGCGTGCACGGCGTGCCCGAGCCGGTGCTCGTGTCCACGAACCTCGCCCGCCGCTCGGTGCTGGGCGCGGAGCTCGACCGCGCGACCGCCGAGCGCTGCGACGTCTACCTCACCGAGCTGAAGGCCGCGGCGATCGACACCGTGGCCATGCGCGCCCGCGCCGAGGGCGCCCGCGTGGTCTTCATCCGCAACCGACCCGTGGGCGTCGACGAGGCGCTCGTCAGGCTGTACCGAGATGCCGCCTGAGACGATCGTCGTCCACAAGAGCCACGGCCTGCCGTACTCGAAGGGGCTGATGGCCCAGTCGATCTCGGCCACGGGCCTGTCGCAGGAGCGGGCGTTCGAGCTGGCGCGGATGATCGAGCGGCGGCTCGGCGAGCGCGGGGGAGGCGAGATCGACATCGAGGCGCTCCATGCGCTCGCCGAGGAGGTCCTGCTCGACGAGGAGGGCGAGGCGACCGTGCGCCGGTACGGCAACTGGCGCCGGCTCGACCGCCTCGACCGCCCGCTCGTCGTGCTCCTCGGCGGGACCACCGGCGTGGGCAAGTCGACGATCGCGGCGATGCTCGCCGCGCGGCTCGGCGTCAACCGCGTGATCGCGACGGATGTGATCCGGCAGGTGCTCCGGGCGTTCTTCACCCGTGAGGCGATGCCCACGGTGCACTACTCCGCCTTCGAGGCGGGTGGGGTCGCCGGCTACCGCGACCAGGCGGAGCGGGTCGGCACCGGGATCGCGGCGATCGTGGACCGGTCGGTCAACGAGGCCAAGCCGGTGGTGGTCGAGGGCGTGCACGTGGTGCCCGGCGGAATCCACCCGCGCATGCGCGAGCGCTGCGTGCTCGTGGAGGCGCTGGTCGTGGTGGGGGACCGGGATCTGCACCGAGGCCACTTCTCGCATCGCCCCGGCACCCGGCCGGCCGAGCGCTACCTCGCTAGTTTCGAGGACATACGCCGGCTCCAGGATCACCTGTGGGAGCGGGCGCGCTCCGAAGGGGTGGCAGTGATAGACAACGAAAACGTCGACGACACGCTCGCGCAGCTCATGCAGCTCGTGCTCGATGCCGTCCAGGAGGTGCAATGAAGCTGTTCATCGACACCGGATCTGTGGCTGAGGTCGAGGAGATCGCGGCCTGGGGAGTGCTCTCTGGCGCGACCACGAACCCGTCGCTGCTCGCCAAGGAGGACGGCGACCCGGGCGACACCGTCAGGCGCATCTGCGAGCTCGTAGACGGTCCCGTCTCAGCGGAGGTCGTGTCCGAGGAGGCGGCCGCCATGGTCGCGGAGGGGCGGGCCCTCGCGGGGCTCGACGATCGCGTGGTCGTGAAGGTGCCGTTCTCGTCCGAGGGCCTCGCCGCCACGCGCGAGCTGGCCTCCGACGGCATTCCCGTGAACATGACGCTCGTGTTCTCCGCCGCCCAGGCGCTGCTCACCGCCGAGGCGGGGGCCACCTACGTCTCCTGCTTCATGGGCCGCCTCGACGACATCTCGGTCGACTCGACCGCGGTTGTCGAGGAGATCGTCGAGGCGCTCGGCCCGGAGCGCGACGCCCAGGTGCTCGCGGCCTCCCTGCGCCACCCGATGCACGCGGTGATCGCCGCGCGGCTCGGGTGCGAGGTGGCCACCGTGCCCGGCAAGGTCCTGAGGGCGATGCTGGCGCACCCGCTCACCGAGTCCGGGATCGGCCGCTTCGCCGACGACTGGAAGAGCCGGCCCGAGTTCGGCGAGTGGCTGCGCGGGCTGGTGGACCAGAGCGCCGCCGCTAGCCGCTAGGCCGGCCCGCTAGGGTACGGCGCCGCTATGTCGGTGCTGAACAGGAAAGAGCTCGAGGACAGCCCGCTGGCCGACCTCCACCAGATTGCGTCGGAGCTCGGCCTCGAGGGCTTTCGGTCGAAGCGCAAGGCCGACCTGATCGTCGCCATCCTCGGCGCGGCCGGGGTTGCGGACGACGAGCCGG
>DASQER010000107.1:0-6880 GCA_035633575.1 Thermoleophilaceae bacterium | reverse complement strand
CTCGCCGTCGCGCTCGACTGCGTTGGCGGTGCCGGGGTGCTCGGCGAGCGCCGCCGCGCGGGCCTTGTCGGCCCCCGGGCCGCTCACCTGCTCCCTGGCGTCCTCGCCTCCACCGGCCGCGACGGCCACGCCGACACCTCCGGCACTGAGCGCGACGAGGGCGCCTCCGATTGCAATGTGCTTGCGCTTGATCTTCATGGGCCCAGTTCTACGCGCCGTGGATGAGATGGAAGTGAGAGTCTGGCAACTCCACCCAGGCGTCGAGGCCGCCGCCCTCCCGGGCGTCGCCGCCGGCCCGGCCCCCGTGCGATATGGCGACCGCCTCGACGATCGCCAACCCGAGCCCGGTGCCTCCGCGCGAGCGAGCGCGGTCGCCGCGCGTGAAGCGCTCGAAGGCGCGGCCGTTCAGCGCCGGATCGAAGCCGGGACCGCGGTCGCGCACATGCAGGCGAACGCCGCCTGCCGATCGCTCCGCTGAGAGCTCGACCGTGCCGTCGCCGTGGCGCAGTGCGTTGTCCACGAGGTTGGCGAGCGCCTGCTCGGCGCGTAGGCGGTCGGCGTGCAGCGCCAGCCCGTCGGAGGGCGCCACGCGCAGCTCCCGCCCGGTCTCCGCGGCGCGGGCCTCGAAGCGGCGGGCGGTGGTGTGGAGGAGCTCGGCGGCATCGAGCGGCTCGAGCCGCACCGGGAGCTTGCCCTCGTCGGCGCGCGCCAGCACGAGCAGGTCCTCCGCGAGCTGGACCAGGCGGTCGCTCTCGCTCGCCGCCGACGCGACGGCCGCCCGCAGCTCCTCGGCGGAGCGGCCCTCGCGCAGCGCCAGCTCGAGCTCGGCCTTGAGCAGGGCGAGCGGCGTGCGCAGCTCGTGGCTCGCGCTCGCCACGAAGCCGCGCTCGCGCTCTGCCGAGCGCTCCAGTCGCTCGAGCATCTCGTTGAGCGTGTCGCCGAGCTGCGCGAGCTCGTCGCCGCCCGGCGGCACCGGCAGGCGCCGGCCGCTCCCCAGGCGCGAGATCTCAGCCGCCTCGCCGCGCATCGCCGTCACCGGGCGGAGCGCCGCCGATGCGAGCCCGTAGCCGGCGAGGGCGGCGAGCAGAAGCGCCACGGGCCCGCCGGTGAGCAACACGGTGCGAAGCGATGAGAGCGCCTCCTCGCGGTCCTCGCGCGACGCGCCGACCACCACGATCCGGCCGTCGGCCGGCCGCGCCAGCAGGCGCACCCGCTCGTCGAAGCCCGGCACCGACTCGTGGTCGGTGAACACTGGTCCACGGCGCGCCCGGGCGAGCTCCTCGCGGTCCAGCAGCGCGCGGCGCGCGAGGCCCGGACTCGCATCGAGGACCGTGCCGTCGGGCCGGATCACCTGGGCGAAGCTCTCGTCGGTCGCCACAAGCCGCTTCGTGTCCGCCGATCCCAGCTCCGAGCTCCCGGCAACGGCCGCCAACTCGTCGGCCCGCGTCCGCAGCGACTGGTCGAGCGCCGCCTCGAGGTCGGAGCCGACGCGCGTGTACACGAACAGCCCAACGGCGACCAGAACCACGGCCATCACGGCGGTGAACGCCAGGGTGAGGCGGATCCGGACGGGGAGGCGGCTCAGCTCGCGCCCCCGTCCGCGCGCATCCGGTAGCCAGCGCCGCGCACGGTCTCGATGCTCTTGACGCCGAAGGGGCGGTCGAGCTTCTCGCGCAGGTAGCGCACGTACACGTCGATCACGTTCGAGCGGTTCTCGTAGCCGAAGTCCCAGGCATGCTCGAGCAGGTCGAGCCGGCTGAGCACCTCGCCCGGCCGGCGCATGAACGCCTCGAGCAGCGCGAACTCCTTGGTGGAGAGGCCGATGCTCTCGTCGCCGCGCCACGCCTGGCGCGTGGCGGGGTCGAGCCGCAGCTCGCCCACCTCCAGCACCGCGGGCCGCTCCTTCTGGCCCCGGCGCACCAGCGCCCGCAGGCGCGCCGACAGCTCGGCGAACGAGAACGGCTTCGTCAGGTAGTCGTCCGCCCCGCCGTCGAGGCCCGCGACGCGGTCCTCGACGGAGTCGCGCGCCGTGAGCAGCAGCACCGGCGTCCACACACCCTGGTCGCGCAGCCGCCGGCAGGTCTCGAAGCCGTCGATGCCGGGGAGCATCACGTCGAGCACGAGCGCGTCGTAAGGGGCGGCGGCGGCCATCCAGACCGCGTCCTCACCGGTGCGCGCCACGTCCACCGCGGCCCCCTCCTCGGTGCGGCCGCGCCGTACGAGGGCCGCCATCTTCACGTCGTCCTCGACGATCAGCAGGCGCATCGGGGTTGACGCTACCTGCAGCGGTGCAGCTCGGCACGCCCGTCCGGCGGGTACTCGGTGATCATCCCGGCACCGGGCGCGTAGAGCTTGTACTCCACCTCGCCCTCCGGCTGGATGAACTCCTGGACGCGGATCACGTCGGTGTAGAGCCTGCCGCCCGCCTTCGCGCGCATGCCCGTCTCCTCGACGCGGTTGGATTCGGTGGTGATGCCCGGCACGTCCTCGAGGTGCCACTGGTCGCCGAGCTTCGGGTTGGCGGGCATGGCCACGCCGAGCACGTCCGTGTCCTTTCCGTAGAGCCAGGTGCCGTGGTGGTTCACGACGCGGCCGCCGCGGATGTTGGCCACGTGCTCGCCGAGGTAGTGGACGGTTCCGTCGTCGGCCTGCGCGAAGTAGTCGAGCGTGCGCTCCACGAGCCCGCCGTCCTCGAACGCGCGATCCTCGATCACGGCGGCCTCGACCCTCTGGCCGTCGATCGTGAACGCCCTGGTGCGCTTCAGCAGGGTCAGCACCGAGCGCTCGCGCGTGCCGTCGTCCTGGCGGCCGCGGAGCTCGCAGCGCTTGAACTTGCTTAGAGGCAGGTAGGGATTGTCGATCGTCCGCGGGTCGCTGAAGCCCGGCGTGGGACCCTGCGCATCGCCGATCGACGCGGCGGCGAGCGCCGTGCCGAGCGCGCCCGCCAAGACAAGGATGATGTTCCTGGTGCGGTTCATGAGGGCCACCATGGACGGGCGGGATGAGAGTTCGGTGAGGAACGGGCGGGCGCGCCCTACCCTTTCCTGCTCCCGGCGCGGTACCCGCGCCGAGGAGGAGCGAGCCTGCGGGCCCCGGCGACGGGCCCGCAGGCAGCGCTGGTGGGGTCAGGCCGGTGGTCCGGCGCTCGTGACGCTGTACGAGTGCGCGCCCGCGCCGGCGAGCTTGCCGTCGTGGACGATGAGGTACTCGTCGCGGATCGGGCGTTCGTCGAGCCAGCTTTCGAGGATCTCGCGGGTCCCGGCGGCGTAGCGGGTCTGAGCCGAGAGGCTCGAGCCGGAGATGTGCGGGGTCATGCCGTGGTGGGGCATCGTGCGCCACGGGTGGTCCTCCGGGGCGGGCTGGGGGTACCAGACATCGCCGGCGTACCCTGCGAGCTGGCCGCTCTCGAGCGCCTGGGCCACCGCGTCGCGGTCGGCGATCCGGGCGCGGGCCGTGTTCACGAGGTACGCGCCCCGCTTCATCTTGCCGATCAGCTCCGCGTCGAACATGCTCTCCGTCTCCGGGTGCAGCGGCGCGTTGATCGTCACGACGTCGCAGGCCTGCACGAGCGACTCGGCGTCTTCGTGGAAGGTCGCCCCGAGCTCCTGCTCGACCGCCTCGGGGAGGCGATGGCGGTCGGTGTAGTGCAGGTTGACCTGGAACGGCTTGAGACGCTCTAGCACCGCGCGTCCGATGCGCCCGGCCGCGACCGTGCCGACGTGCATCCCCTCGAGGTCGTAGGAGCGCGCCACGCAGTCGGCGATGTTCCAGCCGCCCTTCGTGACCCATTGCCAGGACGGGATGTAGTTGCGCACCAGCCCGAGGATCATCATCACGACGTGCTCGGCCACGCTGATGCTGTTGCAGTAGGTCACCTCGGCGACGGTGACGCCGTGCTCGATGGCGGCGTCCAGGTCGACGTGATCGGAGCCGATGCCCGCTGTCAGCGCCAGCTTGAGCTTGGGCGCCTTGGCGAACCGCTCGGCGGTCAGGTAGGCGGGCCAGAAGGGCTGCGAGATCACCACGTCCGCGTCCTCGAGCTCGCGCTCGAAGGCCGAATCGGGACCGTCCTTGTCCGAGGTCACGACGAGCTCGTGCCCGCGCTCCTCGAGGAACTTCCGCAGGCCCAACTCGCCCGACACGCAGCCGAGCAGCTCCCCGGGCGAGAAGTCGATCTGCTTCGGGGTTGGGGTGAGCTGGCCGTCGGCGTACTGCCCGATCTCGGGGATGTCGTCGCGTGCGTAGGAGGGCGGATAGCCGTCGATCGGGTCGTCGTAGAGCGCACAGAGGATCTTTGCCATGTCGGTGCCTTCGCTTTCGTGGTTCGGGGCCGGACATGCGATGGTTGCGCAACTGCGGCTGATCGTCCAAGCGTTCATACCGATGTTGTGATAAGCAGTGTCTATTGTTCCTACGCCAGTTCGAGTACCTCGAGGCGCTGGCTCGCGAGCAGCACTTCGGCCGCGCGGCGCTGGCCTGCCACGTCAGCCAGCCGGCGCTCTCCGCCGCGATCCGCAGCTTCGAGCGCGAGTTGGGCGTGCCGCTGGTTCGGCGCGGCCGGCGCTTCGAGGGCATCACGCCCGAGGGCCAGCGCGTGCTCGTCTGGGCCCGGCGAGTGCTCGGCGATCTGGATGGGCTCGACCAGGAGGTCAGCCGGCTGCGCGGCGGTCTCGCCGGCACGCTTCGGCTGGGCGCCATCCCGACCGCGCTGCCGGCATCCACGCTAATAACCACCCGCTTCCGGCAGCGCCACCCCCGTATGCGCATACAACTGCGCTCGATGACCTCGCGCGAGATCGCCGACGGGCTCTCGACCGGTGAGCTCGACGCCGGCCTCACATATCTCGACAACGAGCCCCTGACCGATGTCCAGACCAGCGCGCTCTGGCGCGAGCACTACCTGCTGCTGACCCCCGCCGAGGGGCCGCCCTCGGCCGGCGTCACGATCTCCTGGGCAGCGGCCTCCGAGCTGCCGCTCTGCCTGCTCACCACCGACATGCAGCACCGCCGCATCGTCGACGCCGCCTTCGCCTCTGCCGGAGTGACGCCGGACCCCGTCTTGGAGACGAACTCCGTGTCGACGCTGATCGCCCACGCCCGCGACGGCCTCCCCGGGGTCACCGCCCAAACCTGGCTCGTCAGCCACCACCTTCAGGCGGGGCTGCGCGCCACCCCCCTGGTCGAGCCCATCGTCGAGCACACGATCGGCATCGTCGCCCCGCTGAGCGCTCAACCGACGCCCGTCGTCACCGAGCTACTCGCCCTGTGCACCCCACTCGAGCTCGACGAGGAGGTCCGCCGCAGGTCGGCGGCGTAGGCAGGTTCCGACTAGAGCGGGATGTCCCAGAGCGGGAAATTGATGGCGGAAACGGCGTCCACCCCAGGGGTGCTCTGGGCAACGAAATCCCTGGATAGGCGACTGTTTCGGTCGTAAGCGCCGAGACGAGCGCACCCGGCCATGGTCCACCTCATGTACCTCTCTCGTACCTCCGGCTTTGCGAAGAGGGCGCTCAGCCTGCTGCTCCCGACGAGATCAGGATCGGCCGGCGCAACGACCCGCGCCGCTCGGTCATGCGTCTGCGTGCGAGATCAGCAGCCGACTTCTCGCCGCTCCAGTCCTCGACAGCCGCGGTCTCGACAGGCGCTCCTGGTGGTCGCCCCAGGCGGGCGTCTCGAATGTGAGGCCCGCTTCCGCTTGCACGCGAGGCTGAGTGGGCTGTCTGCTTCCCTCCCCCTCGCGATCTCGGGTTGCTACCGGCTCGCTGGCGGGCGGGGGCCCTCGACGTTGGGTGCCACGCGCGCGACACCGCCGCGCGAGCCTGGGGCCGGCCAGGCGCACCACGCTGGGTGCTCAGCACTCCGAGCCACTACGCCCGAAGTCAGCCGGGGGAACGAAGTGGATACCCCACCCACGTGGAAGCAGGTGGGAGCTCGTCGTCCCACGCCGCGCTGCGCATCCGGGGGTGTCGGTCAGGGGTCAGGGGTCAGGGGAGGAGCTTGAAGGTAGCCCGCTGTGTGCGCTCGTTCAGCGTGAACGTGCCGCGTGCGTTCTCGAAGTCACCCGTTCCGCCCGTGACGGCTAGCACTGTCGGCGTCCGGTCGTGGCGCATCACTCCGTTCACCTGGACGGTGCCCCCGCGAAGGCGGGCGGTGATCGCCGCGAAGTTGGAGCTACGCGAAGCGATCGTTCCGAGGATGTCCATGCTGCCCACTTTGGACCGGGTGCTCGGATCTGAGAGCTTCGCGCGCGTGGTGATAAACGAGTCTCCGACTCCCTCACCCTTCCGACGGTTGTCCACGAAGGTGTCGGTCCCGCGCCCGACGACGGTCTCGATCGTGATCGGTGCCGCGATCGCCGCACGCGGGTCAGGTTCGGCGATCGCGATCCCGGCCGCGGTCGTGACCGACGCAACGGCGGCAACCGTAAGCCCTGTGCCGATCGTCCTCATGTGACCCTCCTGGATCGAATGCAGAGCGGCGCAGAATAGCCCTGCTCAATGCCGCCTCCGCGCCAGAGCGAGAGCGTCGGCGGCAGTGCGGCTCATGCCCGCAAGGGACGAGGTGCAGCAGCGCCGCGCACTCGCAAGCAGAGTGCCGCATGCCCATGGATGCGGGAGCGATGTCGGAGCCTGCCAGGACTGTTGCGTCTCGCGCATAGCGACAGCGAGCCGAGACGCGGGAACCGCGGTCGCTAGTCGTCCGCTGCGGTAGCGCTGGCGACGCCCACGAGCACTTCTCCTTTGCCCTGTCGAAGCGGGAGTGTCGGGACTGGGATCCGAGGCCGCCGCTGGCGTTCCGATTAAGCACTCTCGCGAGCCGCCGGCGATCGACCCGACACGCTGGATGCGTGTGGAGGAGTAGCGATGTTCCTGACCCACGT
>DASQER010000106.1:0-3096 GCA_035633575.1 Thermoleophilaceae bacterium | reverse complement strand
CGGGCTCATCGCGCTGGCTCGGCCTCGATCTGCCGCACCGCCTGGAGAAGCTGGCCTCGGTGCCCGTGCGGCACGTCGTGTCGCGCCCGCCGCACGCGCAGGCCGCCACCGGGCCTCCACCGGAGCATCCTGAGCGCTACGGGGTGCTGTCGGCGCTCGCGGCTGCCTTTACGCGACGCTAGCAGCGGGCTCGAGCGAGAGATCGGCCACGCGCTCGCGGTGCTCGCGCGCCGAGCCGTAGAGCAGGGCGTTCGTCTTGGCGCGCTTCAGGAAGAAGTGCAGGTCGTGCTCCCAGGTGAAGCCGATGCCGCCGTGCACCTGGAGCGACGAGGTGCACACCCGCCAGCCGGCGTCCGAGGAGTAGGCCTTCGCCATCGAGGCAGCCGCCGGGAGCGACTCCGGCTCGGCGTCCGCACACCAGGCCGCGTAGTAGGCGCCCGAGCGCGAGCCCTCGACCTCCATCAGCATCTGGGCGCAGCGGTGCGACACGGCCTGGTAGGCGCCGATCGCGCGGCCGAACTGCTTCCGGTCGCGCGCGTACTCGACCGCCATCTCCATGGCCTTCTGCGCCACGCCGACGGTCTCGGCCGACACCGCGGTGGCGATGCGGTCGAGCGCTGCCTGCGCGTTGCCCGGCAGCGGCTCGCCGCCGTCTGCGCGCACGCGCCCGAAACGCCGAGTGCGGTCCATCGCGTCGAAGGGCTCGACCTCGGCGGCCGACGCCTCGACCACCGTGCCGCCGTCCGGGGAGAGCAGCACGATCACCTCGGCGGAGTCCGCGTCGGGCACGAGCCGCGCCTCGCCGTCCTTCAGGAGTCCCACGGTGCCTCGCGCCTCACCGGAGGCGATGCCGGGCAGCCAGCGCGCCCTCTGCTCGTCCGAGCCGGCGAGCTGGAGCGCGAGCCCGGCGGCGGCGTTCGACAGGAACGGCACCGGTGCGAGCGAATAGCCCAGCTCCTCCATGAGGATCACGAGCTCGACGATCCCCAGCCCCTGCCCGCCGTGCTCCTCGTCGACGAAGATGCCGGCCCAGCCGAGCTCGGCCATCTCCTTCCAGGCGGCGTCGTCGTAGCTGCCCGCCTCGGCCAGCTCGCGCACCCGCTCCGGCTTGAAGCGCGCCGTGAGCAGCTCGTTCGCCGTGCGCTTGATCGCCTGCTGGTCGTCCGTGAAGTCGAAGTTCATTCCCCTACCTCAGCTTCGGCAGGCCGAGCACCCGCTCGGCGATGATGTTCTTGAGGATCTCGGTGGTGCCGCCCTCGATCGAGTTCCCACGCGAGCGCAGCAGGCGGTAGGTCCAGGGCGAGTCCCAGGCCGCGCCGTCCTCGCCGAGGATGTCCACCGCGAGCTCGGTGAGCGACTGGTTGATCTCGCCCCACTGCCACTTCGGCAGCGAGCCCTCCGGGCCCGGCACCCCGCGCTTCATGATCTGCGTGAGACCGCGCCACGAGTTGAGGCGCAGCAGCTCCACCTCGATGGCCAGCTGGGCGATGCGCTGGCGGATCACCGGGTCGCCGGCCACGCCGCGCTCGTGGGCGAGCTCGTTGAGGTCCTGGAGCCCCATGCGCACGCCGGCGGCCGCCGCCGCGCCGAGCCCGGCGCGCTCGTTCATCAGGGTGGTGATGGCCACGGCCCAGCCGTTGCCCACGCCCCCGACGACGTTCTCGTCGGGGATGCGCGCCTCCTCGATGAAGATCTCGTTGAACTCCGGCTCGTTCGTGATCTGGTGGAGCGGGCGGACCTGCACCTCCTCCTGCTCCATGTCCATGATGAAGTAGGTCAGGCCCTGGTGCTTGGGGGCGTCCTGGTCGGTGCGCGCCACGAGCATGCACCACTTGGCCTTCTGCGCGAAGGTGGTCCAGACCTTCTGGCCCGTGACGACCCAGTCGCCGTTCGACTTGACCGCCTTGGTCTTGAGCGAGGCGAGGTCCGAGCCGGAGTCCGGCTCGGAGAAGCCCTGGCACCAGATCTCGTCGGCGGTGAGGATCGGGTTGAGCCAGCGCTCCTTCTGCTCGTCCGTGCCGTGGTGGATGACCACCGGGCCGCCCATCACCATGCCGAGCACGTTCACCGGCTGCGGGGCGCGGGCGCGCGCCATCTCCTCCCCGAACAGCGCCTGCTCGACCAGCGTGGCGCCGCGGCCGCCGTACTCCTTCGGCCACGAGAAGCCCGCGTAGCCGGCGTCATAGAGCTGGCGCTGCCAGTTGCGCCTGTGATCGAACGCCGCGTCCTCGCCGGGCGGGTCCTCGCCCGGGTGGTTGTCGGCCAGCCAGGCGCGCAGCTCGTCGCGGAAGGCCTGTTCGGAGGGCGAGAGCGTCAGGTCCATGGCGGTGTAATGTACCAGGGCGTACACAACGTGGGAGCCACGCCCGACATCCCTCGCCGGCTGCCCCGCGGCACCCACGGGCTCGACCCGTCGCTGGTGGCCGCGTCACAGCGCACGCGCCTGCTCGAGGCGGTCGGGAGGGCGGTCGCGGAGAAGGGCTACGCGGGCGCGACGATCGACGACATCGTGCGCGGCGCGGGCGTCTCGAAGAAGACCTTCTACGAGCACTTCGAGGACAAGCTCGGATGCTTCCTGGCCGCGTACGAGGCCGCCAGCGACGAGCTCTTCGAGCACGTGCGCGCGGCGCAGGCCGACGGCGGCGACTGGCTCGATCGCACCCGCGCCGGGATCGGCGCCTACCTGCGCTGGCTGGCGGCCGAGCCGGCACTGGCGCGCGTCTTCCTGATCGAGGTGGCCGCCGCCGGGCCCGAGGCCGCCGAGCGCCGCGAACGGCTGCGCGACCGCTACGCCGAGCGCATGCGCGAGCTGCAGGACGAGGCCAGCGTGCCCGACGAGATCTTCCACGCCGTCGTTGCCGCCGCGGACGACCTGGTCGTGCGCCGCCTGCGCGAGGGCGGGAACCTGCTCGAGCTGGAGCCGGTCCTGCTCCACCTCCAGGTCGCGCTGCTGCGCTAGCTGTAGTTCCTAGGGACGTTCGTCAGTAGTCATCCGGGCCTCCTTGAAGGCTGGGAGCTGTCAAGGCAACCAGTCCCAAGGAGGACACCGGATGAAGCTGCACGCTAACGCGAGGACCTGTCCGAATAGTCGACGGC
>DASQER010000105.1:0-6453 GCA_035633575.1 Thermoleophilaceae bacterium | reverse complement strand
AGCACCTCGATCTCCTCCCACGCCCTCTGGGTGATGCCGGCCATCACGACCTTGGCGCCCGGGTCGAGCGTCTTGATCATGCGGTACGAGGCGCGCAGCAGCAGCGGGTAGGCGCTCGCGTACCCGTACTTCCCTCTCTCCGGGGCGTCCCAGTAGGCCGGTAGGTGCGGCTCGTTCCAGATCTGCCACTCGCGCAGCGGCCGCTTCGGGAGCAGCGGGTTCTCGGTCCAGAAGGTGCCCTCCGGCCCGTAGCGCTCGACGAGCGCCGCCACGTAGGTCACGTAGTCAGAGGCGCTCTTCGGCGGCGAGGTGAAGCGGCCGCGGTAGGCGCGCGCCCACGGCGGCGCGTAGAAGATCACCGGCAGCACGGAGATGTTCCGCAGCGCCGCACGGCGCATGACCGGATCGGTCTCGAGGAAGCTGAACGCGCTACCGCGCCCGTCGGGCTGCGCGCCCGCCCAGTTGAAGACGGTGCGCACCGATTCCACCCCGGACGACGCCATCAGGTCCCACTGGGCCTCCTGCATCTCATCCGGGGCGTGCGTCACGCCGTGGTCGTACATCACGCCGTAGAAGCCCTGCGGGACGGAGCGGGCGGCGTGCGCCAGCGGGGCGGCGAGGAGCAGCGCGGCGAGCGCCGCGACGAGTGCGGTGGAAAGCCTCATCTAGCGCTGGTAGTTGAGCACGAACGGCCCGCACGGTCGCGCACCGTCGCGCTGCGGCTTTCCATCGATGTCCTTCGGCGTGACGGTGAGCCGGGTGCCAGTGACCTTCACCTGGCCATAGCTGAACTGATCCACGATCGAGCACTGCATCCCCATGCCGCCGGGGGGCGGAGGCGTGAAGAAGGCCGAGTCCGCCAGCGTTCCCGTGCCCGACACGCCCGTCGTCACGTCGATCTCGAGCCCGAAGTTGGCCGTGGCCGCAGGGCCGACCGTCACGTCCAGGATGCCGCTGTCCCTCGCGCCGCCCTGCTCCAGCGTCTGGAAGCGGGCGTCGTTCACGAGCGTGGCGTGCACGTCCGTCGTGAGGAAGATCAGGTTCTTCACGCCCTGGAGCCCGCTCAGCACGCGCTGGCGGTCGGCCTCGAAGCCCTCCCAGCGGTCGTAGGCGTTCAGGTAGTACTGCTGGATCGCGAGCTCGTTCATGATCACCTTGAAGCGAGCCGTCGAGCGCTTGACCTCGCGCAGGAAGCGCGAGAGCTGGCGCTTGCCGAGGTAGGTGCGGTCCGCGCTGCGGATCCTGTCGAGGCACGCCTGCGGGACCGGCTGGGCGAACGGCGGGTAGGCGGCCGCGAAGACCGTGCGCGTGCTCTGGGGGGCGGTCGGTGCCAAGTCCGGCTTGCCTGTCTGCGGGTTGTTGCAGACGCCGCCCTCGTCCGCGTTCGCGCTGCGGAAGGAGCGCTCGTCGAGGAAGAACAGCTCGAGGTTGCGGCCCCAGCGCACGGTGCGGTAGAGGCCGTCGCGCTTCGTCCAGCGAACCGGCGCGTAGTCCCTGAACGCCTCCGCTCCCCGCTTGTAGAGCGTGCTGCCGCTGACGTTCACGTCGTTGTCGAACGAGCTCTCGGCCGGCGAGAAGTCGTTCACGAACTCGTGGTCGTCCCAGTGGGAGTAGAAGCCGGCCGAGCCGCGCAGCGCGCGCAGGTGCCGGTTGCCGAGGTTGATCCGGTACTTCGCCCACTTCTGCTCCACGCTGAGGGCGATCGGCT
The DNA here is from genome assembly GCA_035633575.1 of Thermoleophilaceae bacterium. GTDB lineage: Bacteria > Actinomycetota > Thermoleophilia > Solirubrobacterales > Thermoleophilaceae > JACVRW01. Next base: position 4,745 of record DASQER010000105.1, on the reverse strand, counting down.
GGAGCACGCCGGGAACCTCGCTGTCCGAGTAGATCGTGTCGCCGAGGCTGACGTTGAAGTCGTTGCGCTCAGCCTTCATCTGGCGGAAGACCCCGCCGTCGTTCCAGTACGGCGCGCTCTTGCCGGGCTCCGGGTTGAAGTCCGTGTCGCCGCTCCAGGCGAACTCGACCGTCGCGTTCTGCTTGGGCGCGGGCGCCGTCACGAAGGTGCCGACATCGCTGCGCGCGCGGTCGCCGACGAAGCGGAACCAGTAGCGGGCGCCCGGGCGCAGGCCCTTGACCCGCAGCTGAAGCGTGTTGTCGTGGCCCTTGCGCGCACGCACAAGATGTGCGTCGAAACCACGGGTAAAACGGCGGTTGCGGGCGATGTCGAGCGAGTAGCCGCCACTCTTGGCCGCCTTCCCCCAGAGCACCGCGCTGCTGGCCGTGACCTCCCCGGCAGTGACCCCCAGCGAGAAGCCGCGCGCCGCGAGCGCGGGTGGCGCGAGCAGCAGGACGGCGGCGACGGCGAGCGGGAGCGAGCGGGCGATGGCACGGATCATGGCGGCCATCCTATGGAAGGCGCCCGACTCCCCGGTAATCTGGCCCTGCCGATGGAGATCTCACAGTCCAGCCACGACGTCGAGAACCAGGCGCCCCCGCTCGTGCCCTACAACGTGTTCGAGGCGGACCTCGCGCTGCGCGAGGCTCTCGAGCGCGAGGGCGGCGGCTGGGGCATCGACCGGCTGCGCGACGCCGGCGAGCTGGCCGGCACGGCTGAGGCGCTCGCCCACTCCGAGCGCGCCGAGCGCAACGAGCCCGTCCTGCGCACGCACGACCGCTACGGCAACCGCGTGGACGAGGTGGAGCTGGATCCCTCCTGGCACTGGTGCCTGCGCCAGGCGATCGAGCGCGAGATCCACTGCCTGCCGTGGCGCGACCCGCAGCCGGGCGCCCATGCGGTGCGCGCCGGGCTGTTCTTCGTGTGGAGCCAGGTGAACTCCGGAGTGATGTGCCCGGTCTCGATGACCTATTCCGCGATCCCGGCGCTGCGCGAGGAGCCCGAGCTGGCAGCCGAGTGGGAGCCGCGCGTCACGAAGCCGAGCTACGACGACGGCGCCCTCGTGGGCATGGCCATGACGGAGAAGCAGGGCGGCTCCGACGTCCGCGCCAACACCACCCGCGCCACCCCCAACGGCGACGCCTGGGAGATCACCGGCCACAAGTGGTTCTGCTCATATCCGCCCTGCGACGTCTTCCTCACGCTCGCACAGGCGCCCGCCGGCCTCTCCTGCTTCCTGATCGAGGGACGCGACCCGGGATTCCGCATCCAGCGCCTGAAGGACAAGCTCGGCACGCGCTCGCTGCCGTCGAGCGAGGTGGAGTTCCACGGCGTGCGCGGCCGGCTCGTCGGCGAGGAGGGCCGCGGCGTGCGGACCATCATCCGCATGGTCAACCACACGCGCCTCGACTGCCTGATCGGATCCGCCGCGGGGATGCGCTGGGGCCTCGCCCAGGCGGTGCACCACGCGCGCCACCGGAGCGCCTTCGGCAAGCTGCTGGCCGAGCAGCCGCTGATGCGCAACGTCCTGGCCGACCTCGCGATCGAGTCGGAGGCGGCCACGGCCGTGGCGATGCGCGTGGCGCGCGCCTACGACGAGGGCGACGCGCCCTTCCGGCGCATCGCCACCGCGGTGACGAAGCACTGGGTCTGCAAGCGCGCGCCGGGCCACGCGAGCGAGGCGCTCGAGTGCCTCGGCGGGAACGGCTACGTGGAGGAGTCCGGGATGCCGCGCCTCCTGCGCGACTCGCCGCTGAACTCGATCTGGGAGGGCTCCGGCAACGTGTCGGCCCTGGACGTGCTGCGCGCGCTCGCCAAGGAGCCCGAGGCGCTGCCCGCCTTCCTGGCCGAGTGCGAGCTCGGGCGCGGCGGCAACGCGGCGCTCGACGCGCACCTGGACCGGATTCGCGAGACGCGGCCGGAGGATCCCGAGTTCGAGGCGCGCCGCGTGGTCTCGGACCTCGCGGTCGCGCTCGAGGCGAGCCTGCTCGTACGAAACGGGCCGCCCGCCGTGGCGGACGCGTTCTGCTCCGCGCGCCTGGACGGCGGGGGGCGGGGATACGGGATGCTGCCGCCCGCGGTGGAGGCGGAGGCCATCGTGGACCGCGCCCTCGCAGCTTGAGCACCCTGCGCTACGAGGTAACCGGGCGCATAGCCCGAATCACGCTCGATCGGCCGGAGCGGGCGAACGCGATCACGCTCGCCATGCCGCGCGAGCTCGCCGAATGCGTGGAGGAGGCCAACCTCGACCCGGCGGTCCACGTGATTGCGCTGGCGGGCAGCGGGAAGGGCTTCTGCGGAGGCTACGACCTCGTGGAGTACGCCGAGGGCCAGCTGCCGAATCACGATCCCGCCGAGCCGTGGGACCCGGTCGTCGACTGGCAGATGATGAGCCGCAACCTACGCGGCTTCATGAGCCTGTTCCACTCCGACAAGCCGGTGGCGTGCAAGGTGCACGGCTTCTGCGTGGCCGGCGGCACCGACATGGCGCTCTGCTCGGACCTGCTCGTTATCGCGGAGGACGCGCGCATCGGCTATCCGCCCGCCCGCGTGTGGGGCGTGCCGACCTCCGCGCTCTGGGCCTTCCGCGTCGGCGACCAGCGGGCCAAGCGCCTGCTCTTCACGGGCGACCTGATCGACGGCCGGACGGCCCACGAGTGGGGACTGGCGGTGGATGCGCATCCGGCCGCCGAGCTCGACGAGCGCTTCGAGGAGCTGGTCCAGCGCATCGCGCTGACACCGGTGAACCAGCTCGTGATGATGAAGCTGCTGGTGAACCAGGCGCTGTTCGCGCAGGGCCTCCACGCCACGCAGGCGCTGGGCGTCGTCTTCGACGGCATTGCCAGGCACACGCCGGAGGGCTATGCGTTCCAGCGCCGGGCCGCGGAGGCCGGCTTCAAGGAGGCCGTGCGGGAGCGCGACACCCCGTACGACGGCTAGGCCGGGCGCGCCAGGAACTCGTCCAGCCCGGCGCGCGCCTCGCGCTGCACCTTCCCCCGCAGGATCGGCGTCCAGCCGAGCGCCAGGCCGGCCGGGCCGAGCGCCTGGCGCGCCCAGGCGTAGAAGGAGAACGAGTCGCGGTGGTCGGCTATCAGGCCGTCCTCGAAGCGGAACTCCGCCCGGATGTCGTTGTGCACGCGCCGTCCGGTGGAGAACGTGTAGTCGGCCAGCCAGTGCGCGCTGCCGCGCTCGGCGTCCGCCTCGTGCTCGGCCAGGCGCACCTCGAGGTCCTGCGCGCGGCCCGTGAGCATGCGCCACATGGCGCCGGGCTCCTCGCCGCGAAGGTCCGTGAAGACGGGGTCCGAGAAGCGAGCGCCCGGCGCGTAGCAGGCGGCCATCGCGTCCCCGTCGCCGCGTGCGAAGGCACCGTAGAAGCGCTCGATCAGCTCTTCGTGTGGATGGGCCATCAGTCGTCGAAGTGCCCGGCGAACAGCGCGAAGATGGCGTCCTGCTGGTCCTGGGCGACGACGATCTGGCCTCCGGGCACGTCGGTCTTCGGGACCAGCACCCCGCCGCCGGACGAGCCGATCCGCTCGGCGGCGGCGTCGATGTCGTCGATCCCGAAGTAGACGAGCCAGTGCGACGGGGTCGGCGAGTCCGGCGGCATCTGCATCATCCCGCCGTTCATGCGCTCGCCGCGGTAGATGCCCCAGTAGGGGATGTCGGCGCCTGGGACCGGCTCGATCCGCCAGCCGAACAGCTCGCTGTAGAAGCGCAGCGCGGCCTCGGGGTCCGTCGTGTTGTTGAGCTGGTTCAGGGTGAGCGCGCCGGGCGCGTTCACGAGCTCCGCGCCGATGCTCTGGCGCGGCTCCCAGACGCAGAAGACGGCGCCGGTCGGGTCCTGGAGCGTCGCCATGCGCCCGGCCTCCATGACGTCGAAGGGCTCCGCGAGCACATTCGCGCCGAGCTCACGGGCGCGGGCGGTAACGGCGTCCGCGTCGTCGACGGTGACATACGGGGCCCAGGCCGGGTGCCGGCTGCCGTCCTCGTAGAGCGCAGCCACCGCACGGCCGCCGATCCTCGCCATGACGTACACCCCGCCGCCGGGGACGGGATTGTCCTCGAAGTCCCATCCGAAAAGACCGCCGTAGAAGGCCTTGGCGGCCTCGGCATCGGGCGTCGTGAGGTCAGTCCAGGAGAAGGTGCCGTGCTCGTGCCTGTCGCGCTCGCCCATGGGACGACACTAACGCCCTCCCTGACTTCAAGGGCACCCCGCGGGGTTCGACGGAACGATGAGCCGATGCAAACGATGCGGACACCAAGCGGACCCCGCCCACGGCTGCCCACTAAGGTTGCCATTAACTTTCCTTTTTGGAAACTTTGAATCAATCCCGGCGAGACGAAGAGCTGACCGTCGCCCATAGCGCATGCCCCCTAGCCTCAGTGGCTGATCGTCAAAGATCGAAAGTTGCCAGAATTACGTGTTTTTGGCAACTTTCGCTATTCTCTGGTTTGTATGGGCATCGTTGATCAGCGAGAACAGCTCTTCCAGAACCTCGTCCGGCTGCGGCGGGCACAGCGCCACGCACCTCAAAACCGGGACCTTCAGGCTGTGCGGGCGTCCTTAGAGGAAGAACTCGGCGAGACAATCTCCCGCCGCCTCGCCGCTCGCTTGCTAGGGGTCAGTCACACAGCGCTGGCGCGCTGGATCAAGGCCGGTGACCTGCCCCTTGTACACAGCTCCAACGGGCGCGAAGAGGTGCCTG
>DASQER010000104.1:0-4437 GCA_035633575.1 Thermoleophilaceae bacterium | reverse complement strand
GCGCGAGGGCGCGGCGGTGGTGGCCGAGGAGATGCTGTCCGCCGGGGTGAACGTGCTCACGGGCGGCACCGACGTCCACCTCGTGCTCGCGGACCTGCGCGAGTCGGAGCTGGACGGCCAGCAGGCGGAGGACCGCCTGCACGAGATCGGCATCACCGTGAACCGCAACGCCGTGCCGTTCGACCCACGCCCGCCGGCCGTCTCGTCCGGGCTGCGCATCGGCACGCCCGCGCTCGCCACGCGCGGCCTCGGTGTGGACGACTTCCGCGAGATCGGCAGGGTCATAGGCGAGGCCCTCAGCGGGGACTTCTCGGACGCGAAGCGGGCAGAGCTCTCGGAGCGCACGCGCGCGCTGGCCGACAAGCACCCGCTCTACCCGCAGCTGGCCGAGCCCGCGGTCGCCTAGGCCATCTTCGAGCTCGAGGGCATCCGGCTGGCACGCGACGGCCGGCTGGTCCTGCGCGAGCTCAAACTCCACATCGGGGAGGGTGCCACCGCCGTGGTGGGGCCCTCCGGCTCGGGTAAGTCGACACTGCTGCGGCTGCTCAACCGGCTCGTGGATCCCGACTCGGGGACCGTGCGCTTCCAGGGCACGGACGTGCGCGAGCTCGATCCGCTCGAGCTGCGCCGCCGCGTGGGCCTCGTTCCCCAGCTTCCCGCTCCCGTTCCCGGCACCGTTCGTGAGAACGTGGCCTACGGGCCCGGCCTCGAGGGCCGGGAGATCGACCCCGAGCCGCCGCTGCGCCTGGCCGGCCTCGACCCGAGCTTCCTCGACCGGGACGCGGCCCGGCTGTCCGTCGGTGAGCAGCAGCGCGTGATGCTCGCCCGCGCCCTCGCGCTCGATCCCGAGGTGCTGCTCCTGGACGAGCCCACGGCGGCCCTCGACGAAGACGCCAAGGGCGCGGTCGAGGCGGCGCTCTCGGGGCTCCACGGCGTGTCCATCGTGGTCGTGACCCACGAGCGCGCGCAGGCCGAGCGCCTGGGCGAGCGGATCGTCCGGATGCAGGAGGGGCGGATCGCGGCATGAGCAGCGTCTCCATCTCGCTCGGAGAGGTCGCCGCCTCGCTCGCGCTGATCGCCCTGGCCGCGGCCGTGTCCTTCTGGCAGCGGGCCGGCCTCGAGAAGGACATCGGCGTCGCCGTCGTCCGCTCCTTCCTCCAGCTCACGGCGGTCGGCTACGTGATCCAGGCCATCTTCGACTCAGACAGCCTCTGGCTCGTCACGGCGCTGCTCGCGGCCATGGTGGCGTTCGGGGCGTTCACCGCGCGCGGGCGGGCGAAGGCCGTGCCGGGCGCCATCGGGCCGATCCTGCTCGCGCTCTCGGCCGCGGCGGCGGTGACCCTCGGGCTCGTGCTCGTCCTCGGGGTCTTCGACCCGGAGCCGCGCTACCTGGTCCCGGTGGGTGGGATGGTGATCGGCAACTCGATGACGGCCGTGGCGGTCACGCTCAACCGGCTGGCCGACGAGATGCACGACGGCAGGCGCCAGATCGAGGCGATGCTCGCCCTCGGCGCGACGGCGCACCAGGCGGCGCGCGGAATCGTCTCGCGCAGCCTGCGCTCCGGGATGATCCCGCTGGTGGACTCCACGAAGACTACGGGCGTCGTCTTCTTCCCCGGCACGATGGTGGGGATGCTGGTGGCGGGCGCCGAGCCGGTCGAGGCGGTCCGCCTCCAGCTCGTCCTCCTCTGGGTGCTGCTGGGCGCGGTGGCGCTCTCGGGGTTGATCGCCGTCTCGCTGGGGTACCGAGGCTTCTTCACCCCGGCCCATCAGCTCCGTGACACTTAGTAACACGACGCCCGTCCTGCCGAAGCCGCGCCTGCGCGGCGTGTGGCACCTGTGGGCCTTCTACTTCTCGCTCATCACGGGCGCGGCGCTCGTGATCGCGGCGCCCGAGGGGAAGCCGCGGCTCGCCGCCGCGGTCTATGCGCTCAGCGTGGCCGCCCTGTTCGGAACGAGCGCGCTCTACCACCGGATCACATGGGCGTCGCAGGCCGCGCGGCGCTGGATGCGCCGGCTCGACCACTCGATGATCTTCCTGCTGATCGCGGGGACCTACACGCCGTTCGCGCTGCTGGTGCTCGACGGCCCGATCGCCACCGTGATCCTGGTGGTGGTCTGGGCGGGAGCGCTCGCCGGGATCTTCCTGAAGCTGGTCTGGATCGACGCGCCGAAGCCGGTCATCGCGATCTCGTACCTCGCGCTCGGCTGGGTGGCCGTGGCCGCCTTCCCAGACATGCTCGACGAGCTCGGGGTCACGGCCACGGCGCTGGTGGCGGCGGGCGGGCTGCTCTACACGGCGGGCGCGCTCGTCTACGCGTTCCAGCGGCCGGACCCCGCGCCGACCGTCTTCGGCTACCACGAGGTGTTCCACGCGCTGGTGATCCTCGCCGCGGCGCTCCAGTACGCGGTGGTGGCGTTCTACGTGATCCCGGGCTCCTGAGCCTCCGGCCGCGCCACTAGGCTCCGCCGGAATGGACGAGCTCGATGCCCTCTGGGCGTTCCTCGTCGCCGCGCTGATCGCCTTCGCCGCCACACCGCCGGTCGCTCGGCTCGCGCGGCGGCTCGGAGTGATGCACCACCCGCGCGACCGCGACCTGCACGACCGCCCGGTGCCCGGCCTCGGGGGGCTGGCGATCCTGGCGGCCGTGGTCGTGTCGGCGCTCGTCTTCCTGCCCTGGAACGCCGGGACCCGGGGGATCGTCGGCGGCGCGCTCGGCATCGCCCTGGTCGGCGCGATCGACGACTGGAGGGAGGGAGGCCTGAATCCGGCCGTGAAGCTCGCCGGCCAGTTCGCGGCCGCCGCCATACCGGTCGCGTCCGGCGTCTGGGTCGCGGACGTGACGCTGCCGTTCGTCGATCCGCTCCACCTCGGCGACTGGGGCAGGCCGCTCACGCTCGTCGGCATCGTCGCGGTGATGAACGTCGTGAACTTCACGGACGGCGCCGATGGCCTCGCCGCCGGCGTGTGCACAATCGCCGCGGGCACGTTCGCGATCATCGCGCTGTCGCTCGACCGCGAGGTGGCGGGCGTGCTGGCCGCGCTCACCGCGGGCGCGGCGATCGGCTTCCTGTGGCACAACTTCCACCCGGCGTCGATCTTCATGGGCGACGCGGGCTCGAACCTGCTCGGCCTGCTGCTGGCCTGCGTGGCGATCCAGGGGGTGCTGAAGACGGCCGCGGTCGTCGCACTGTTCTTCCCGCTGCTGATCCTCGCCGTGCCGGCGCTCGACGCGACCTTCGTGGTGGCCAAGCGGATCAAGTACCGCCGGCCCGTGTACTCGGCGGACCGATGGCACTTCCACCACCGCTTCGCGAACATCGGCTTCTCCCAGCGGCGGACGGTGCTCTATCTGTACGGCTGGACGCTGTCGCTGGCCGCGCTGGCACTCGCCATGCGCTTCGTGCCGTACTCGGAGGACAACGGGACGCTGAACACCGGCTGGGCACTCGTGATCGCGGCCTTCGGGGCGATCGCGCTGGCCGCGAGCCTCTACCTGGTGGTCGTGCTCGAGATCCTGAAGTTCCGCCGCTTCCGCGAGCGCGAGATCCAGCGGCAGGTCGAGACCGGCCAGGTGCCGGCGCTCAGCGCCGAGCAGATCGACCACGAGATCGAGCGTGAGGTGGAGACGGGGGAGTTCGAGGCCGTTCGACGCGAGTGATTCCGCGCGGCATGATTCCCCCCCGCGCCGGGAACCGTCGACCCATGGCCGAACCGACTGACGAGATCCAGGAGCTCCTGAACTTCCTGCTGCCGCACGCGGAGCAGATGCTGAACGAGCACGGCCAGTTCTACCCCTACGCGGCGGCGCTCGACTCCGACGGCGAGATGGCCGCCGTGACCCCGGCCGTGGACGAGGACAACCCCGACGTTGGCGAGGTCCTGCTCGCGCTGCACCAGGGCCTGCGCGAGAAGGCGGCCGACGGCTCGATCCGCGCGTCCGGCATCGCCACCGACGTGACCCTCACCGATCCCGACAGCGGCGAGACCACCGACGCGGTCCAGGTCGAGCTCGACCACGCCGAGGGCGACGCGGTGGACGTCTTCGTCCCGTACGAGACCCAGCCAGAGGGCATCAAGTTCGGCGAGCTGGTCGCCGCCCACGGCCGCGAGCCGGTGTTCGAGCCGGCGGCGTCCTAGCGGCCTGGCCGGGCGCCGCCCGCCCTTGCCCGCCAACCCCGTTGAGCTTTGCCCTGTATTACGGGGCAAAGCGCAACCGCGTCAGAAAAGTTTCGTTTGCGCGGGCTCGCGCGGCGGTCGGCGGGGCGGCATCGTCACGGGGTCGGACTCGGCGCTGCGACCGCGCAGCGCGGGCGTGGCGCGGCCGCGCCGGCCGCGGTGCGTGAGCGCCGGGATGCGCTCGCGCTCCTCCTTGCCCAAGTAGGCGCCGCGCGCATAGAGCTCCTCGTAGCGCGGCACGAGGTCCGGCCGGTAGG
>DASQER010000103.1:0-6343 GCA_035633575.1 Thermoleophilaceae bacterium | reverse complement strand
CGGCGACGCGCACGGGCAGCGTGCTGGTGGTTGACGAGGACTACCGGCGCGGCGGGCTGTCGGGCGAGATCGCCGCGATCCTGGCCGAGGCCGGGATCCGCTTCAGCTTCGCCCGGGTGACGACCGACGAGACGCTGCCCTACTCCCGCGCGCTCGAGGACCGGGCCCTACCGAGCGTCGAGCGCATCCTGGCCGCGGCGCGACGGCTCACACAGGGCAGCGGCACCGGGGCGCGCGGCCGCTCCGATGTAGCGTTCCCGCCCGGACCCCTGAAGGAGGGCTGGTGGAGCCGAGCTTTGGAAACCCACAGATCGCCGTGATCGTGATCTTCGGCGCCCTGTCGCTCGCGCTCGCGGCCGTCTTCGCGCTGATCGCCGCGCAGACCCGACGCGATGTGCCGTTCGAGAGCGTCCAGCGGGTCGGCTACTGGATCCGCAAGCGCTGGCTGGCCTTCCTGCTCGTGCTGCTCGTTGCCGTGGTCGGCGGGTCGCTGTTCTCGCTGCCCTACTCGAGCGGCGCCGACGACAGGACCGTAGTGAGGGTGAGCGGCGGGCAGTTCTTCTGGTCCATCAGTCACGAGCGGCTGCCCGCCGGGACGCGCGTGCGCTTCGACGTCACCTCGGTGGACGTCAACCACGGCTTCGGCATCTACGATCCGGACGGCCGGCTGATCGGCTCGGTTCAGGCGATGCCGGGCTTCCACAACGAGCTCGACCTGACCCTCGATCAGCCGGGCAGCTACTTCATCGGCTGCCTTGAGTACTGCGGACGCGACCACCACCTGATGAGCCGCCGGCTGCAGGTGACCGAGGACTAGCGTGGAGGCGCTCGCGGCACAGGTCGCCCACCCGAAGGCCGCGGAGCTGGCGCCCGAGCCGACTGCCGCCGAGCGCCGCGTGGGCTGGCTCTTCGCGGGTACCGGCCTGGCCCTGTTCGCGGCCATGGGCCTGGCCGGGCTGACCATGCGCTTGACCCAGGCGGACGTCATCGGCGTCTCGACGAGCTGGTTCTACCGGCTGATGACCCTCCACGGCGCCGGCATGCTCACCGGCGCCCTGCTGGCGATGATGGGGGGGCTCTGGTTCGTGCTGCGCCAGACCGTCCCGCTCCGCCTCGAGCGCGCGCTCTGGTCTTACGCCGCCATCCTGGCCGGCGCCCTCGCGGTCGTCGCGGCGGTGCTCGTCGGCGGTTTCGCCGCCGGCTGGACCTTCCTCTCCCCGCTCCCCTTCGAGTCCGCCGGCGAGTGGTCGACCTGGGCGACGGCCGCATACCTCGGGGGCCTGTCGCTGGTCGGCGTCGGCTTCTTCCTCTTCTGCCTCGACGTGCTGACCAGCGTCGTCGGCGCCTACGGCGGGCTCGCGCGGGCGCTTGGGCTGCGCTTTCTCGCCGGCCGCGACGACGCCCCGCCCCCGCCCCAGGTGATCGCCGCCACCGTCGTCTCGCTGGAGGGCATCCTGGCGAGCGCGGTCGGCACGACGATCCTGATGGCGCTGATCGGACGGACGATCGACTCGAACGTCGAGATCGACGCGCTCTGGGCCAAGAACCTGACCTACTTCTTCGGGCACTCCTTCGCCAACCTGATCATCTACCTGGCGGCGGGCATGGTCTACGCGCTCGTGCCGCGCTACGCGGGGCGTCCCTGGAAGACGACGAAGCCCCTCGTGCTGGGCTGGATGGCCACTCTGGTGCTGGTGGCGACCGCCTACTCCCACCACCTCTACATGGACTTCGTCCAGCCGGGCTTCGCCCAGTACGTGTCGACGACGGCGTCGTTCGCCGCGGCGCTCCCGGTGGCGGTGGTGACGATCTACACGGGCATGATGCTGGTCTGGGGCTCGCGCTACCGCTGGACGCTCGCATCGACGCTGCTCTACCTGGGCTTCGCTGGCTGGGCGATCGGCGGCACCGGGGCGGTGATCGACTCGGTCATCCCGCTCAACTTCTTCCTGCACAACACGCTCTGGGTGCCGGCGCACTTCCACACCTACCTGATGCTCGGCGTCGTGTTCTGGCTGATGGCGTTTGTCGTCCACCTGGCCGAACGCGCGGCCGGGCGCCCCGCCTCGCGCTTGGCGACGATCCTCGCCCCGGCCGGCATGGTGCTCGGCGGATACGGCCTCGTGGCGTCGTGGTACCTGTCCGGAGCGCTCGGCGTGCCGCGCCGCTACGCGGTCCACTTCCCCGGCACCCAGGGCTACAGCCTGGCCGGCAGCATCGCCGCCGCGGTGTTCGCCGTCGGCTTCGTCGTCCTGCTGGTGGAGCTCGCGGCGCTCGGGCGCGAGGCGCTCCGGCGGCGCCGGGAGCGACCCGTCGAGCACGCGAGCGAGCCCCCCGCCCGGGCGGCGAACCGCTCGGGCGTGCTCGGGGCCCCGCTGGCCGACGAGCTCGAGCTCGGGTCGGTGGTCGCGCTTGCCACACTCGGGCTGGTGGCCTTCCTCCCGGCCGTGGTGGACGCCTCTGAGGCAAGCCCCCAGTGGCACCACCTCGACCACGCCGGCCAGTTCGCGTTCGGGGCCCTCCTCGGGCTCGCGCTCGGCTGCGGCGTCGGGCCGCTTCGGCGCCGACTGGCCCGCGGCCCCTCGGCGGCGGCGATCTGGGCGGTGATCCTCGCCCCCGCCGCGATGCTGCTGGCGATGGTCCCGGGCATCTACGAGGCGCTCGAGGACCGCAGCGCGCTGCACCTCCTCTACCACGTGGGGATCTCGGCCCTCGGGGTGGTCGCGGGGCTCGGCGCCGCAGGGCTCGGGCGGGGAGTCGGCCGGCTCGCGCTCGTGCTTTCTGTGGGCATGGCGGCGATGTACGCTGCCGGAGTGAGTGGAGGCTGAGCGGACATGGGATTGCGTCCCTGGGTTCTCGGCGTGCTGGCGGGCGGCGTGCTCATCGCCCTCGGGATAGCCGCCTACCAGATGGGTATCGACGAGGGAAAGAAGCGCGCCCGCGGCGAGCAGCCAGCCGCCGCGCAGAAGCCGAGCCCGCCCAAGGCCCCGGCGGGTCCCGGGAAGGAGCTCTTCGGCGCCAAGTGCGCGAGCTGCCACACACTCGAGGCGGCCGGCGCCAGCGGTCAGGTCGGTCCGGACCTCGACGAGCTGCAGCCGGCCGAGGCCCAGGTGCTGTCGGCGATCGAGAAGGGCGGCACGGGCTCGGGGCAGATGCTTCCGAACCTCGTGCGCGGCACGCAGGCAGAGCAGGTGGCGGAGTTCGTCGCCGCCGCGACCGGCCGCCCTTGACGCTCGCCGCGACCGGCCCTTGACGCTAGCCCCGGCCCTCGACCGCGATGCTGCGACGCTCCCGGTCGGCCACCACGTGCGTGACCGGGACGTCGAGCTCCGCGCGCAGCCGCTTGAGCTCCCCTGATTCGATCCAGTTCGCTCGCTCCCGCGGGTGCGTGACCACGATCACCTCGTCGGCGCCGAAGTCGCGCAGCTCGTCCTCGAGCGCCGTGTAGGGGTCGGGGTCGCCGACTTCCCCCCGGGCCTCGAGGCCCTGCGAGGCCGCCCAGGCGAGCGAGCCTGCGAGCCGCCGACGAGCCTCCTCGAGCTCGTCGTCGTAGTCCGAGGCCCAGAAGTGCGTCTTGGAGGTGAGCACGGGAGCAAGGACGTCGAGCCGCAGGCGCGTCTCCGCGCTCCCGACGATCTCGTCGCGCAGGGTCGGCCCCGCAAGCGTCTCGTTCGCCACCACGAGCACGTGTCGGATGCCTGCCTCGGGGGCGTGGGCGTGCGGCGAGCGCGCCGCGCCGCGCAGAGGGAGACGCGCCTCCGGGTCCTTGGCGAAGAACTCGAAGGCCGCGCCGGCCAGGGCGCCGACGCCGAACACCGCGATCCCGTACAGCGGCGTCACCGCGGTGCCGGCGATCACCGCGAAACCCGACAGCAGCGCGACGCCGAGCGTGATCTCAAAGGCCTTGGGCTCCGTCATACCCGGTATGCGCATCCTGGGCACGAGGCTAGCCTCGTGCCCAGCGCCGCTCATCCGGAGGAACCACCGGACCGGTTTCGGGTTTCTACGGTCGGCCCACCGGCGACGCCCGCCCCGGCTCTCAGCGGGCCGAACGGCTCGGGTAGCGCCCGGCTGGCGTCCGGGTCCGTACTCATCCGCAGCCCGGTTCGGTAGCTTGACCCGCTGCGAAGCGTGGCGGGCCCGCCTATCGTCCGCACCATGCTGAGCGTCAGTAGGCTGCTCAACGGACTCGCGGGGCGGCAGGCCGGCGACCACCTCGCCTCCGATCCCAGCTGCCCCTGCGAGCCATGACCAACGGGCTGCTCCCCGCCGGGTCATGGACGATCGACGCGAGCCGCTCGACCGTCGGCTTTGCCGTCCGCCACCTGCGGGTGGCCCGCGTCCGCGGCCGCTTCACCGCCTTCGAGGGACGGCTCGACGCCCACGGTGCCGTGCGGGTGGCGGGGACCGTCGAGGCCGCTTCGATCGACACCGGCGAGCCGATCCGCGACGAGCACCTGCGCTCGGCCGCGTTCTTCAATGCCGTCGGGTACCCCACCGTCCGCTATGCCGCCGAGCAGGCGACGTTCGATGGCGGGCGACTCGCCGGGGCACTGACGATCCGCGACGTCACCCGGCCGCTGACCCTTCGGACCACCGCCACGCCGGGGCCCAGCGCCAGCGTGAGGATCACCGCCCAGGGCCATCTCAGCCGCCGCGACTTCGGGCTGGAGTGGGACGGCCTGATCCAGGCCGGCGAGGTGGCCGTCTCAGATCGCGTCGACGTGCTCGTCGACGTGCTCGCCGTGCGCGAGCCGGCGAGGCGCCTGTCCCATGACCAGGAGCTGCTGAGATGACGACGGATGGGATGAAGGTGGTGATCGTCGGGGGCGGGGTCGGCGGGGTTTCCTGCGCCCAGCGGCTGGCCCGGCGCAGGGACGGGATCCAGGTCGAGCTGATCGACCGCACGCTGCGCCACGACTTCGCGCCCTCCTTCCTGTGGGTGCTCAGCGGCCGCCGCAGCCCGGAGGCCGTCTCGCGCCCGCTCGCCGCCCTGCGGCGGGACGGCCTCGAGCTCACCGAGGCCGAGGTCACCGGGCTCGATCCGGCCGCCGGCGAGGTGGCCACGACCGCGGGCCCGCGCGGCTTCGACGAGCTCGTGCTCGCGCCCGGCGGCGCGCTCGCGGCCGATGCGGTTCCCGGTCTCGCCGAGGCCGCTCACGGCTTCTACACGCGCGAGGACTCCGAGCGCCTGCGCGACGCCTTGGTCGCCTTCGGCGGCGGCCGCGTCCTCGTGGTCGTGGCGGCGATGCCATTCAAGTGCCCCGCCGCCCCCTACGAGGCCGCCTTCCTGATCGAGGACCTGCTGCGCCGCCGCGGAGTCTCCGCCAGGGTCGACGTCGCCACCGCCGAGCCGCAGCCGCTGCGGGTCGCCGGCAGGGAGGTCGGCGCCCAGGTCGCGGCCCTCCTCTCCGGGCGCGGGGTCGGCCTCACCACCGGGCGCCGCCTCGAATCCGTCGATCCGGACCGGCGCGAGGCGCGCTTCGCCGACGGCGTCGAGCCCTACGACCTGCTCCTGGCGGTCCCGCCCCACCGCCCGCCGGCGTTCATCGCCAGCTCGCCGCTGGCGGGGCCGCAGGGCTGGATCCCGGTCGATCCCGCCACGCTGCGCGCGGCTCGTGCGATGAGCTTTAGGGTGCAGGCCGTCGATGCCGACGGCGGAGAAGGTGACGAGTTCATGTCCTCGGGCAACCGGGCGATGGCGGCCGTTCGAGACGTGCTTGTCCCGGTGGCGGACCCGGATCGCAGCACGCTGCTGTCGCGGCTGAGTGTCAACGACGGAGCGCTTGTGGAGCAGGCCGAATGCCGCTGGCTGCCCAGCTCCGGGCGGTGGATCGAGACGTGATCGCCCGCCGGCATGCCGATCTCGATGAGCTGTTCGGGCTGATCGACCAGTTCGTCGCCTTCTGCGACCGCTGCGCGGCTTCGAGGTCTGGTGAGAAGCGCGGTGATGGCCCCTGAGCCGATGACCATGGCCTGTCGTCGATGCGGGCGAGTGCTCCGCGCGAACCCAGCCTTTCGGCTTGGAGTTCGGACATCCCGCCATGCTGCGCTACCTCGCCGACCGTGGCATCGCGCCCGGGGACCCCTTCGAGGTCATCGACAAGCAGCCCTTCGACGGCCCGCTGTTCGCGCGCTTCGGCGACGACGTGCACGTGCTCGGCGGCCAGCTCGCGCGGGCGATGCGCGTGGAGGCGACGGCGCCGTGACCCCTCCGCCTCCCGTGGCCACGGCTGAGGACGTCGCCCTGCCCGACGGCGCGGTCCTCGGGCCGCCCGTCATCAGCCCCCTGCAACGGATCCGCGCCCGCGGGCGGATCCGCGGCCGGCTCGCCATGCTCGGC
>DASQER010000102.1:0-2451 GCA_035633575.1 Thermoleophilaceae bacterium | reverse complement strand
TTCCGTCCGCCCGGCACGGCAGGCTCGCGTGTCGTGCCCGAGATCTCCGTCGTCGCCACCGCCCCGTCCGCCCGCTTCGCGCTCCCCTCCGACCGTCTCTACCTGCCCGGCCGGCACGTCTGGGCGCGCATCGAGGACGGCATCGCGACCGTGGGGGTCAGCGCGCCCCTCGGGGAGGTGCTCTGGTACACGCCCGAGATCGAGTACTGGGCCGTCGACCGCGTGGACGTGGGCGAGACGCTCGCCACCGTCCAGGGGCGCTCGAGCCGCACGGTCGCGATCGGCTCCCCGGTCCGCGGCACGCTCGTCGAGCTGAACCCGCTGCTCCGCAGGGCGCCGCACGCGCTGCTCGCCCAGCCCTACGGGCGCGGCTGGGTCGCTCGCATCTCGGCCGACCGCTGGGAGCGCGACGAGGCCGCGATGGTGTCCGCCCGCGCCTACCGCAAGGTCCTCGACGCGGATCTCGCGCTCGGGCGCGAGTTCTGCTTCGGCGGCGCGCTGCTCGCGCCGCGGCCCGCCGCGGCCTAGAGCCGCTCGACGCGCGCGCTGACGACCTGGTCGTCGTCGTTGAAGCGGTAGACCCAGCGCGACTGGGTGTCCGCGAGCCTGCCGTGGTTGTTGGTCCGGACCCAGCCGGTGACCACCACGGTGTCGCCCTCCTCGGTCACCGAGTAGGCGCTGGCGCGCATCTGCAGGCCGTTGTCGGTGAAGGCCGACCAGAACCTGCGCAGCTCGTCGCGGCCGCGGAAGACCTCGCCGCCCGACGCTTGCGGCTGGGAGACGACGTCCTCGGCGCAGTGCGCCAGCAGCTCCTCCGACGCGCGGGCGAGGTCGTCCGTCTGCATGAGTTCGAAGAGCCTGCGAACCAGCCGAACGCGAGGCGAGTCCATTCGCCACCTCCAGGGCCTAAAGGTGAACCGAAATCTCCCACACGGCGTGCGCGGCCACAAGGGGTCGCGGCAGGCGGTCCCTCAGACCGGCGCCGGCGCCCGCTCGCGCGGCTTGACCGTCGCCACGGCCACGCCCCCGATCACGATCGCCACGCCACCGAGCTGAACCGCCGAGGGCGCCTCGGACAGCAGGACCGCGGCGAGGAAGACGGTGCTGACGGGCTGGAGCATGAGGACGATCGAGGTGAGCACCGCCGGGAGTCGCGGCAGCGACACCGATATCAGCAGCCAGCCGAGCACCTGCGACGACAGGGCGAGC
Organism: Thermoleophilaceae bacterium; assembly: GCA_035633575.1. GTDB lineage: Bacteria > Actinomycetota > Thermoleophilia > Solirubrobacterales > Thermoleophilaceae > JACVRW01. Next base: position 1,242 of record DASQER010000102.1, on the reverse strand, counting down.
AGCACGAGCCACGCCTGCGCCTCCAGGTCCGGGACCCACTCGATGTCGCCGACGGCGATGCCGCCAATCGCCGAGAAGACTGCCCCGCTCAGCGTGGCGTCGAAGAGCGGGCCGGCCGGGCGGCGGTCGTCCGTGTTGCCCTGGCGCAGGATCAGGATGAAGAGCGCGTAGGTGATGGCGGTGAACACGCCGAAGACCACGCCGAGCACCGGATCGTTGCCGTACGCGCCGCCGCCGATCACCCCCGAGATCAGGATCACGCCGGCGAACACCACCGGGATCGCGGCAAGCGAGCGGTTGTCGGGCCGCTCCCGGAGGAATGCCCAGGCCAGCAGCCCCACCAGCAGGACCTGGATGTTCGCGAGCACCGTGGCGAGCCCGGCGCCGACGGCCTCGATCGAGTGGTGCCAGAACGTGAGGTCGGCGGCGAACATCACGCCCGCTCCCCACAGCGGCACGCGCTCGCGCAGGGGCCGCGGGCCGTAGCGCCCGCGCTCGATCCACGCGAGCAGCCCGAGCACGGGCAGCGCGTACGCGCAGCGGAAGAACGCCGCCGTGGAGGGCGACACGTCGGCCAGCCGCACGAGGATCGCCGAGAAGGCGATCACGAGCGCTCCCAGCACGCCGGCGAGTACGGGCCTGTCAGTCACGGCGAACGAGACTAGCCGGGGGTATCGTGCGCCCGGTGGAGCGGAACACCATGCTCTGGACCCTCGTGCTGTTCTTCGGGGCCTCGCTGATGTTCGCGACGATCCGCGACGCCACCCGCGGCGAGGGGGTGGGGGTGGCGCTCGCCGCGCAGCTTGCGGCCGGGCTCGTGCTGGTGGCCGCGATCGTCGTCTACATGAGGCGCCGGCGGTGAGGGTGGCGATCGCGGCTCTGGTCGCGGTCGCCGTACTCGCGCTGCTCATCGGGATCGGCTGGCTGACTCGCGAGGAGAAGCCACCGGGACCGCTCGCGCTGCTCCCCGGCGCAACGCAGCTCGGCGAGCTCGACTCGGCCGACAAGCGCGAGCTCGCTCGCAGCTTCCGCCCGCACCTCTTCTTCGACAGCCGCGAGGCCTGGCGGCTCGTCGAGATCGGCAGCTTCCTGTCCGAGGTCTATCCCGACGGCCGTGGGCACGACGTGTGTCCCACGTCCGAGCGGAGCAGCTGTCGCGGCATAGCCGGCATCGACGAGCTGGTCGCGACGCTCGCCATTCGCGATCCCGGCCAGGCGCTGCGGCTCAACCTCCACGGCCGC
>DASQER010000101.1:0-3320 GCA_035633575.1 Thermoleophilaceae bacterium | reverse complement strand
CCTCGAGGCCATCCATGGTCCCACCCGAGCCGGCGACGTGCGCGACTCGCTCGCCGACGTCAGTCGCGCGGAGCGGGAGCTCGGCTACCGGCCCGAGGTCGACTTCGAGGAGGGACTGCGGCGCACCATCGACTTCCACCGCGGCTGACCGCAAGCGCCCAACCAGTGCACAACCGCCGCAGGTGTGGTAGCTCTAGATAAGTCGTGGGTATCCTCGACGGCATCGGGCAACGACGTTCGGCGGACGCGTCAGCACGCGAGGACGCCGCCATGGACGGGCCCGAGCGTGAGCCGACACAGGCGGAGGACCTGCTCACACAGCTCGCCGCCGCGGAGGCGGAGGCGCGCCAGCTGCTCGACCAGCGCCAGCGCGACCACAGGGAGGCCGAGCTCGGCCAAGCCAAACGGCGCATGGCCGAGGTGCAAGCAGAGCTCGAGACCGAGCGCGAGCGCGCCACTGCGCTCGACGCGCGGCGCGCCGATCTCGAGGGCGAGCTAGACACCGAGCGCGAGCGCACCGCTGCGCTCGAGGCGCAGCGCGCCGACCTGGAGGGCGAGCTAGACACCGAGCGCGAGCGCACCGCTGCGCTCGCGGCGCAGCGCGCCGACCTGGAGGGCGAGCCCGAACGACGCGTGGCGAAGGCCGAGCACGTCGCGAAGCGCACCCGGGCTTGGGCCGAGCGCGCCGTCCAGCAGGAGAAGGACGCGGCCGCCGAGCTGGAGCAGAGCCTCGCCTCGGAGCGCGAGCGCACCGGAGCCCTGGACTCCCTGCGCGCCGAGCTGGAGGGCGAGCTCCAGTCGGAACGCGATCGGGTCGGCGAGTTGCAGCTCACTGCGGCCGAGCTGAAGGACCGGCTCGGGGAGTCGGAGCGGGCGGCGGACGATCTGCAGCAGAGCTGGGACGCCGAGCAGGCGCGGCGTCAGGAACTCGAAAACGGGCTGGCGCAGCGCGAGCGGGAGCTCGACGAGCAGTCGCAGCGGCTCGTGGAAGAGGCGTGCGCCGAGGGTGACGCCCGGCTGGCGGCGCACGAGCAGGTCACCACCGAGTTGGAGCACAGCCTCGCCGCCGAGCGCGAGAGCGCCGCGGCTCTGGAGTCACGGCGCGCCGAGCTGGACCGCGCGCTGGTGCAGGAGCAGGAGCGAGTTGCGCACCTGGAGACCAAGCACACTGCCGCAGGAAGCCGGATCGAGGAGCTCAACCAGGAGCAGCAGCGGGCGCAGGAGCGGATCGGCGAGCTCGAGGAGAGCGCGGCGGCCGCTTTGGCCGAGGCGGAGCGCGAGCGCGCTCAGCGCGCCGACATGGAGCAGCGCTTGGAGGCCATGGTCGCCATGGAGACCGAGGCGCACGCGGGCCGCGAGGAGCAGCGGCGGCAGCTCGAGCAGGCCCGCAGGCGCCGCCGCAACGCTGAGCAGGCGCTCGACCAGGCGCGTGAGGCCGGCGAGAGCGCCCGCGCCGAGGCAGAGCAGGAGCGTGCCCGCCGCGCGAAGCTCGAGCAAGCGCTGGTCGCGGCGGCAGAGCGCCCGCCCGTCGCGGCGGTGCAGCCGCCAGCCGCGCAGGAACAGCATGGGCCGACCGCGCGGCTTAGGTCCCGCCGGGGATCCCGGGGTCGAATTGTCTGCGCCACTTGCGCCCGCGAGCTCGCGGGCCCCGCTTCCCGCGCGGGGGCCAGCGGCTGGACTGTCAAGCGGAAGGGCAGTGCGCTCTGCGACGAGTGCCAGAAGGAGGGGTGGCATTTCCCTGATGGGGCCACGCTCCCGTTCAGGCGTCCGGCCGGACACGACACGCCCGCCAGCCCCCAACGCTGAGCGCCCGCGCGGGCGCCCTGGACGAATGGGGCGTCGCGGGCGATAGTTTCCGGTATTTACGGGGAAAGAGAAACTAAAGGTCTGTCCGGCGACCGACGAATAATATGGTGTGTCGGCCCTCCATCAGCGAGATGATGTCAGTTCTTAGCCCGCAGTTCGCCCGTGCACCGCACAGCAAGAGGCATGTTGCGGCAGAACTGCGCGAGCGCTGGGCCGCAGCCTACGGACCGTTACTCGCCAGGCTGCTCGAGCCGGCCCGTCACTACTCGATCCTCAAGGTCGGCACGGCGGAGTTCGCCTACACGCGCTACGACCAGTTCGTCCAAGCGCTGGCACAGGCCTGGGCGCTCGGCCTCGTTCCGGAGGCGCGTCCGAGCGCCCTCGGCAGCGCCCTGCCGGACGCCGCCCCGGGGCTACGCGGAGTCGACTCGGACCTGAGCGGGCTGGACCCAGCGGACTTCGCTCTGCCCGTCCAGCTGGTCTGAACCCGCTATGAAGGCGCTCGTGAGCGGCGCTGGGGCGCTTCGACCTCGAGATCCGGCACCGGGACACCCCAACACGCACGTTCTCGCGCGGCGTTGAGCTGTTGAGCCGAATCATCTCCCCGGCGGCGGTGATCGACGTGGGGGTAGCCGCCGGCACTCCGAGCCTCTACCGCCACTTCCCCTCCCACCGTTATCTCTTGGTCGAGGCGAACCCGGTATTCAGGGACGCCCTGGACGCGCTCACGCGGCGGCTGGACGCGGCGGTCGAGAACGTCTTTTGCTGACGCGAGGCGGGCGAGGTGAAGCTGAACGTCTACCCCGACCCGAGGAAGTCCTCGCGCTATGAGGCCGCGCGGGAGCTTGGGCACAGCGATGAGATCAGCGTCCCGGTGAAGCGCTTGGACGACTTGGTCGAGAGGCACCGCCTCCCAGCCCCCTACCTGCTCAAGCTCGACGTGGAGGGGGCGGAACTCGACGTGATCGGCGGGGCTGCCCGAACGCTCGCGTCCACGGAAGCCGTAGTCGCGGAGACCTCCATCGCGCCCGCTTCAAGGACGGTGCGGAATTTGCGGACTTGGTCGCCGCGATGAACGGACACGGCTTCTCGGTGTTCGACATCCTCGCCGGGTATGACCGTCCGTTGCACCGCCTCGCGCAGGTGGACCTCGTGTTTGTGCGCTCGGACTCGCCGCACCGCTTCCAGCATTAGGCCTTCAGCGATCTAGTTGTCCTGCCCTCGGTCTTGGTGAACGCGGCTGGTGGGTGGTTGGCCGCCGGCGGCTGAGTGTGGTCGCCTGCGGTTGTAGAACCTGAGGAAGGATGCCAGGGCGCGGTCGCGGGCGGTGGAGTCGGGCCAGACGCGGCCATGGGCCCATTCGGTGTCGAGGGTGCCGAAGAAGCGTTCGATTTTGCCGTTCCAGCGTGGTGTGTAGGGCGGGATCAGGATGTGGCGGGCATCGAGCTGGTGCAGCGTGTCGCGAAAGGCGTGCGATCGCGAGTAGCACTTGGCGTTGTCGGACATGACCGCCT
>DASQER010000100.1:0-2008 GCA_035633575.1 Thermoleophilaceae bacterium | reverse complement strand
GCAGGACCAGGCCGAGGAGATCCGCGAGCTGCTCGACGACGCCGTCTCCTACCCCGATCTCTCGAGCTGGGACCGCATCACCGTCGGCCGCGCGCCGTGAGGCCGGAGGACGTCGAGACCTTCGAGCGCTGCATCGCGGTGGGCGGAGTGGCCCTGTTCCCTGCGGACACGGTGTACGGGCTCGGCACGGAGCCGGACTCGCGTGAGGGCTTGGAGCGCCTCCACCGGCTGAAGGGGCGCATGCCGGACAAGCCGTCGGCCGTCATGTTCTTCCAGCTCGAGGCCGCGCTGGCGGCGCTGCAGGAGCTCGGGGCCCGAACGCGCGGCGCGCTGGAGCGATTGCTGCCAGGCGGGCTGACGCTCCTGCTCCCGAATCCGGCGCGGCGCTACCCGCTCGCCTGCGGGCCGGATCCCGAGCGCCTGGGCGTGCGCGTGCCGCTCCTGGAAGGCGCGATGCGGCCGCTCGCCGAGGTGAGCTGGCCCGTGCTCCAGTCGAGCGCCAACCCGTCCGGCGGCCCCGACGCCCGGCGGATCGCCGAAGTGGACGAGCGCATCCGTGCGGGGGTGGATCTGGTCCTCGACGGTGGCGAGCTTCCCGGAACGCCGTCCACCGTGGTGGACCTGACCGGCTACGAGCGCGACGGCTCCTGGGAGCTCGTTCGAGCGGGCGCGGTACCGCGGGAGGCGGTGGTACGGTGCCTGCGATGAGCGACCTGAGCCCCGATTACTTCACGAAGCCAGTCGCCGAGGTCGATCCGGAGATCGCCGAGGTGCTCAAGGACGAGGCCGCTCGGCAGGAGCGGACGCTCGAGATGATCGCCTCGGAGAACTTCGCTCCGCAGGCGGTCCTCGACTGCCAGGGATCGGTGCTCACCAACAAGTACGCCGAGGGCTATCCGGGCAAGCGCTACTACGGCGGATGCGAGCACGTCGACGTGGCGGAGCAGCTGGCGATCGACCGGGCCAAGGAGCTCTTCGGGGCCGACCACGTGAACGTCCAGCCGCACTCCGGCGCGCAGGCGAACTCGGCGGTCTACATGGCGCTACTCGAGCCCGGGGAGCGCATCCTCGGCATGAAGCTCGACCACGGCGGCCACCTCTCGCACGGGATGAAGATCAACTTCTCCGGGCTCTACTTCGACATCGTGGCCTACGGCGTGCGCGAGGAGGACTCGCGTCTCGACATGGACGAGCTCCAGCAGATCGCCGAGGAATCGAGGCCGAAGCTGATCATCGCCGGGTGGTCGGCCTACCCGCGCCGGCTCGACTTCCAGCGCTTCCGGGAGATCGCCGACTCCGTGGGCGCGATCCTGATGGCCGACATGGCGCACTTCGCCGGTCTCGTGGCGGCGGAGGAGCACCCGAGCCCGATCCCCTACTGCGATGTGGTCACCACCACCACGCACAAGACGCTCGGCGGCGGCCGCGGCGGCATGATCATGTGCCGCGAGGAGTACGCGAAGAAGATCGACTCGCGCGTGTTCCCGGGCCACCAGGGCGGCCCGCTGATGCACGCGATCGCCGGCAAGGCGGTGGCGCTGAAGGTGGCGCAGTCGGACCTGTTCCGCGAGCGCCAGCGCCGCACGCGCGAGGGCGCCGCGGTGCTGGCCGAGGAGATGCTGTCCGCCGGGGTGAACGTGCTCACGGGCGGGACCGACGTTCACCTCGTGCTCGCCGACCTGCGGGAGTCGGAGCTCGACGGCCAGCAGGCCGAGGACCGCCTGCACGAGATCGGAATCACCGTGAACCGCAACGCCGTGCCGTTCGACCCGCGCCCGCCGGCCGTCTCGTCCGGGCTGCGCATCGGCACGCCCGCGCTCGCCACGCGCGGCTTCGGTGTGGACGACTTCCGCGAGATCGGCAGGGCCATAGGCGAGGCCCTCAGCGGGGACTTCTCGGACGCGAAGCGGGCGGAGCTCTCGGAGCGCGCGCGCGCGCTGGCCGACAAGCACCCGCTCTACCCGCAGCTGGCCGAGCCCGCGGTCGCCTAGGCCATCTTCGAGCTCGA
>DASQER010000099.1:0-4348 GCA_035633575.1 Thermoleophilaceae bacterium | reverse complement strand
TGACGATGGTCGGCATCGCTCAGGGTGAGACAGGGTGAGCCGGCATTCACCCGAGGGGTACCCACAGATGCGCCACCAGGCCGGCTCTTCGCGTTTCTAGGCGGCGGCCAGCTCGGCGACCTTGCGCTGCACATCGTCCGTCGGGACGACGTGCTTGCCCATCCCGAGCTCCTTGGGCTCGAGCCCGAGCGCCAGGCCCACCATCTGCGGCAGGTGCAGCACGGGGATGCCGAGGTCGCGCTCGACGAACTGCTGGGCGGCCGGCTGCTGCATGTCGAGGTTCAGGTGGCAGAGCGGGCAGGGCGTGACCAGGCAGTCGGCGCCTGCGTCGATCGCGTCCGCCAGGTGGCGGCCCGCCTGTCGCAGCGAGGTGGTGCGGTTCATAATGATGAGGGGGAAGCCGCAGCACTTGTGCGCGCCCGCGTAGTCCACCGCCTCGGCGCCGAGGGCCTCGATGAGGAGGTCGAGATAGGCGTCGCGCTGCGGGTGCTCGTCGAAGCCGAGCCGCTTCGAGGGGCGCACGATGTAGCAGCCGTAGAAGGGCGCGATCCGCAGACCGGTGAGCGGGCGCTGCACGCGCTCGCGCAGGGCGTCGAACCCGATCTCCTCGGCGAGGATCCAGAGGAAGTTCTTGTTCCACCAGTCCCCGCCCGCCTCGTAGGAGAGGCCCTCGGGCTGGAGGTGCTTGTTCACCTCGCCGCGGTAGTCCGCGCTCGCGTCCAGGCGCTCCTGGCACTCCGACTGCGCGCCCTGACAGGTCGAGCAGATGTTCATCATCCCGGCCGCGCCCTCGACGCTCTGCGCCATGGCGAACGTGCGCGCGTTCAGCGCGTCGGCCAGCTCCTGGTTGTGCTCGGCGATCACGCCGGCGCCGCAGCAGTTGGCGCGGTCCAGCTCCACCAGCTCGAGGTCGAGCAGCGGAGCCACCTTCGCCACGGAGCCGTGCAGCTCCGGAGTGAATCCCCGGGACACGCACCCGGGCCAGTACGCCAGCTTCACGACTCCTGACTCCCTTCGGCACGCGCTGGGGTGGGTGGGCCGGCATCCTCGCCGGCCATCTCGCCGACGATGTAGAGGTTCAGCTCGATGCGCTCGTCATGCGACTCGATCTCGTGGAAGATGCGCCGCACCTGCTTCTGGTCCGGCAGCTTCGGGTGGATGAGCGCCTTCATGGGCTTCACCTTCCCCGACTTGAGGCCGCGCAGCGCGGTGGGCAGGTTCGCGACCAGCTGCTTGACCGCGCCGGGCTCGACCTGGCCGCGAACGAGGCTGCCCTGGCCGAACGACCGCGGCAGCAGCTGCGCCTCGTGCAGCGTGCCGAAGCGCTCGATGATGTTCACGAACGCCTTCTCGTGGCCGTAGCCGTTGTTCGAGTCCTTGATCCCGTGGTCGTCGGTGGCGCGGCGGCGCAGGCGCATGATCTGGTTCATGGGCGCCACGTCCTTCGGGCACACCTCCACGCAGGCGAAGCAGTGGGTGCAGTCGTAGATGCCGTGCGGGTCCTCGGCCAGGTCCTTGAGGCGCGCCTCGTGCTCGCCGTCGCGCGGGTCGCCCACGAAGCGGTAGGCCTTGGCCAGCGCTGCCGGGCCGATGAAGTCGGGATCCACCTCGAGCGAGAGGCACGCCGACACGCACACGCCGCAGTGGATGCAGGCCATCGCCTGGGTCACGTCGAGCATCGCCTCGGCGGGCACGATGTACTCCTGGCCCTCGGGCGGAGGCTCGGCCGGGACGAGCCACGGGACCACGCGGCGGACCTTCTTCCAGTGCACCGCCTCCATGTCGGTCACCAGGTCCTTGACGACCGGCATGTTCCCCATCGGCTCGACGGTCACCACGCCGTCGCGCCCGCGCTCGGCGGCCTCGCCCATGCGGGTGTTGCAGGCGAGCGCCGACTTGCCGTTGATGCGCACGCCGCACGAGCCGCAGATGGCGGCGCGGCACGAGCAGCGGATGGCGATCGAGGCGTCCTCGCGGTCCTTGATCTGGAGGATGCCGTCGAGCACCGAGCGCTCTGGCGGCAGCTCGACGTCGTAGTCGGCCCAGTAGGCGGGCTCGCCCGACTCAGGGTCGAAGCGGCGGATCTTCAGCTTGTAGTCGGCCATCTCAGTACGTGCGCTCCTCGGGCTCCCACTGGGTCATGGTGACGGGCGAGTAGGCGAGCTCCGGGTCGCTGCCGTTCGCCGAGACGGTTATGTGCTTCAGCCACTCGGCGTCGTTTCTCTCCGGGTAATCGGTCCGGAACTGGGCGCCTCGACTCTCCTTGCGCTCGAGCGCCGAGAGGACGATGGCCTCGGCGTTGTCGAGCATGAACTGGAGCTCGAGCGCGCCGAGCACGTCCTGGTTGAAGACGGTCCCCTTGTCGTCGATCGCCAGGTTCCGCGCCTCGTCCTTCAGGCGGCGGACCGTCTCGAGCGCGGTGGTGAGCCCCGCCTCGTCGCGGAAGACGGCGACGTACTTGTCCATGGTCGCGCCGAGCTCTGCCTTCAGCTCCGACACGCGCCGCCCACCGCCGTCGCGCTGGACGATCGACTCGATCATGCGCTCCTCGGCCTTGAGCGCCGCGCGCGCCGGCTCGGGCATGGCCATGCTCCTAACCGCGTTGGCCGCGTGCTCGCCGGAGCGGCGGCCGAAGACGAGCGTGTCGAGCAGCGAGTTGGCGCCGAGCCGGTTGCCGCCGTGGACCGATACGCAGGCGCACTCCCCCGCCGCGTAGAGGCCCGCGATCGGCGTCTGCCCGTGGATGTCGGTCTTCACGCCGCCCATCACGTAGTGGTTGCCCGGCTTGATGTGGATCGGCTCGCGCGTGATGTCCACGCCGGCGAAGTCGCGGCCCACGTTCACGATCTCGCGCAGCGCCTCGTGGATGCGCTTGCGCGGCACGACCGTGATGTCGAGCGCCACCGTGCCGTCGGGGAAGCCGCGGCCCTCGTTGATCTCGGTCTGCTCGGCGCGCGAGACCACGTCGCGCGAGGCGAGCTCCATCTTGTTCGGCGCGTACTTCTCCAGAAAGCGCTCGCCCTGGGCGTTGTAGAGGTGGGCGCCCTCGCCGCGGGCGCCCTCGGTGATCAGCAGCCCCAGTCCGGCCAGCGTGGTCGGGTGGTATTGGATCATCTCCATGTCCATGAGGGGGGCGCCGATGCGGTACGCCATGGCGATCCCGTCCCCGGTGCAGATCAGCGCATTCGTGGTGGGGTTGTAGATCTGGCCGTTGCCGCCGGTGGCGAGGATCACGGCCTTGGCGGCGAACAGCTCCATCGAGCCGTCCATGATGTTGCGCGTGACCACGCCGGCGATGCGGCCGTCGTCGTCCTGGACGAGGGCCGTGCTGAACCACTCCTCGTAGCGGTGGACCTCGTCGTACTTCATGAGCTGCTCGTAGAGCACGTGGAGGATCGCCTGGCCGGTGATGTCGGCCACGTAGTAGGTCCGCGCCGCCGAAGCGCCGCCGAACGCGCGCTTGCCGAGCCGCCCGTGCTCGTCGCGGTGGAAGGTCACGCCGAGGTGCTCGAGGTCGAGCAGCTCGTGCGGCGCCTCCCGGCACATGATCTCGATCGCGTCCTGGTCGCCGAGGTAGTCGGAGCCCTTCACCGTGTCGAACGCGTGCGACTCCCACGAGTCCTGCGGGTCGAGCGCCGCGTTGATCCCGCCCTGGGCCGCGTTCGAGTGTGACCTCACGGGATGGACCTTGGAGATGATCCCGACGGACGCGCCCGTCTCGGCGGCCGCAAGAGCGGCCCGCTGGCCGGCAAGACCGGCCCCGATCACCAAGACATCGTGCTGCGGCATGGGCGCGAGAGTCTACGTAAGGGGCGGCGGGACCCCCGCCAAGGGGGGCGAACCGCGGGTCCTTCCGATCTTTGTCCGGGTGTGCCGGACAAATCCGGAACGGACCCGCTCGATCGGCGACTGGCGGAGCTTGCCAGGCGGCAGCACGGGGTCGTGACGCGAACCGGGATGCTGGCGCTCGGACTGGGGAAGAGCGCGATCGCGGAGTGGGTGAAGAAGGGGCGGCTGCATCGCGTGCACCGCGGGGTGTACGTGGTGGGCTATCCACACCTCCCCAGAAACGGGCGCTTCATGGCCGCGGTGCTCGCCTGCGGAGAGGGCGCCGCGCTGAGCCACTTCAGTGCTGCCGTTCTGTGGGGGCTGCTGACGGATGGGGGCACGACCGTGCACGTGACCGCCCGAACGGAGAGGCGGCGATCCGGGCTCGTGGTTCACGAGGCGCCGGTGCGCAGTGAAGAGGTCAGGAAGCGCCACGGCATCCCCGTCACCTCGCCCGCGCGCACGCTGGTCGACCTGGCGGACGTGGCGCCGCGGCGGACGCTCGAGAAGGCCATCGACG
>DASQER010000098.1:0-6022 GCA_035633575.1 Thermoleophilaceae bacterium | reverse complement strand
GGCCTTCTCCCCCTCCCCCGCCACGTTCACCTGGATCAGCACCTCCTTCGCCGGGTGCTGCTCCAGCTTCTCGCGGGCGGACTCGGACGCCAGCGAGTGGATCAGGCGCACGTTCGGGGCCACGTCCTTCACCTTGCGGCTTTGCAGCTGCCCGATGAAGTCCCACGTGAACAAGTCGCCGTGGGCCTCCTGCTTGGCGAGCAGCTCCTGGGCGCGGTTCTCCCCCACCAGCTCGATGCCGGCCTCCGCGAGGGCGGGCAGGTCGGCCGCCTCCACGTACTTCACGGCCGCGAGAATCTCGACCTCCCGGCCGATGCGCTCGCGCACGCGCTCCAGGTTGCTCCGTATGCGCTCAGGATCCATCGCGCACGATGATTCCCGCCTGGCGGCCGGTCACGCCGTCGTCGCGGCGGTGGGAGAAGTAGAGGTCGGGCTCGCAGCTCGTGCAGCGGTCCACGTGCTGCACGTCGGTCACGCCCGCGGCCGCCAGCTGAGCCGAGATCACCGCTCGGAGGTCGAGCATGCGCCCCCGGGCCACCCCTTCAATGCCCGAAAACGCCTCGAGCACCTCGGGGCCCACGTCGTAGCAGCAGCCGCCGATCCCGGGGCCCACCGCGGCCGCCGGCACGCCGTCGAAGCGCTCGAGCGCCCGCTCGACGATCCCGCCCGCCAGCGGGCGCCAGCCGCAGTGGAGCATCGCCGCCTGCTCGCCGTCGGAGAGCGCCACCGGATAGCAGTCGGCCACGAGCACGAGTAAGCCGATGTCCGGCTCGCGCGTGAGGTGCCCGTCCACCCGCTCGAGGTCCTTGTCGCCTGGCTGGGCGTAGGCGCGGTCGGGTGGCGGGCCGGTCCACTCGCGCAGGTCCGTGCCGTGCACCTGCCAGCCCATTGCCACGCGCTCGGCTTCCACGCCTGCCTGCGCAGCGGCCCGCCGCCGGTTCTCCGTCACCCGCTCGGGGTCGTCGGAGGTGAGGATCCCCAGGTTGAGCGACTCGTACGGGCCCTCGCTCACGCCCCCCTGGCGCGTCGAGAAGAGAACGTTTGCGTTGGGGAGCCTCACCCCGCGTGCTCCCGCGCCAGCAGCAGCGCCGTCTCGAGCTCCGCCTCGCGGCCCGAGACCAGCCCGTCCAGCTTGCGGTTGAGCGTCTCGTCGAGCGCGTGCCCCATCGCGGGCCCCTCGGCGACGCCCGCGGCCAGCAGGTCCGCACCCCCGATGTCGAGGCTCACGCCGCGCAGCTCCGTGACCCAGCGCAGGATCGGCTCGGACGGCGCGCGCAGCGCGAGCGCGAGCGCGAGCGCCTCGAGCGGCTCCCTGGCGAGCAGCGCGCGCAGCTCCGACGGCGCGTGCTCGCGCTCGCGAAGCGCCATGGCGATGCGCGGGCCCACGCGCGCGGCGCGAGACGCCGCATCGCGCTCCTCGGCGAGCAGTTGCAGATCGGCGAGCCACAGGTCCAGCTTCTCGGGCGCCTCCTCGACGAGCGCCGCCAGGGCCGACACTCCCCGATCCGCCCCGATCGCCGCCGCGCCGAGCGCCGCCGAGGCCACCAGCTCGGGGTCCGGGTCGAGGTCCGGATGCAGTGCGCTGTGGAGCTCGAGATCGCGCAGGCGCTCGATGCCGGACGGCGCATCGGTCTCCCGCAGCAGGTCCATGAGCTCGTCGCGGATGCGGGCGCCGGACACCGTCGAGAGCGCGTCCGCGGCCACGGCCTCGCGGGCCAGGCGCTCCGTCTCGGGGTCGAGCGCGAAGCCGAGCCGCACGGCGTAGCGGACCGCCCGCAGCAGCCGCGTCGGGTCGTCGAGGAAGCTGCGCTCGTGCAGCACGCGCACGATGCCGGCGTCCATGTCCGCGAGGCCGCCGACCGGGTCGTAGAGGTGCCCCAGGTCGTCGCCCGTGAGGCCGACCGCCATCGCGTTCACCCCGAAGTCGCGCCGGCGCAGGTCCTCGTCGAGCGACGCCTTGCGCACGCGCGGGAGCGCGCCTGGCTCGTCGTAGGTCTCGGTCCGCGTGGTCGCCAGGTCCACGGTGAGGCTCGGCGCCTGCACGGTGGCCGTGCCGAAGCGCTCGTGCTCGCGCACCCGGCCGCCGAGCCGCTCCGCAAGGGCGCGTGCCGCCGAGCGCGCGTCGCCCTCGACCGCCACGTCGATGTCGACCCCGTGCGTCCCGCGCAGCAGGTCCCGGACCGCGCCGCCGACCAGGTAGGCGGGCCGCAGACCATCGAGCGCCGGCAGCAACCTCTCCATGCCGGGCACGCGCCGGACGCGCTCGCGGAGCTGTGAGGCGGTCACGGCCATCAGAGCCTGACCGGGATCCCCGCCTCGCGCATGCGCTCCTTGGCCTCCCTCACCGTGTGCTGCCCGTAGTGGAAGATCGAGGCGCACAGGACGGCGTCCGCGCCGCCCTGCTCCACGGCGTCCACCAGGTGGTCGAGCGAGCCGGCGCCGCCCGAGGCGATCACGGGCACGTCCACCGCGTCCGACACCGCGCGCGTCAGCTCGAGCTCGTAGCCGTCCTCCGTGCCGTCGCGATCCATGCTCGTAAGGAGTATCTCCCCGGCGCCGCGCTCCACGCCCTCGCGCGCCCACTCGACGGCGTCGCGGCCCACTGCGCTGCGGCCGCCGTTCACGTACACGCCGTACGAGCCCTGCAATTCCCGCCGCGCGTCGATCGCCAGCACCACGCACTGCGCGCCGAACACCTCGGCGAGCTCCGACAGCAGCTCCGGGCGCGCCACGGCCGCCGAGTTGACCGACACCTTGTCCGCGCCCGCGTCGAGCACGGCCTGGGCGTCCTCAACCGAGCGCACGCCGCCGCCGATCGTGAACGGGATGAACACGTCGTCGGCGCAGCGGCGCGCCAGCTGCGCAACCGTCTCGCGCTTCTCGTGCGAGGCGGTGATGTCGAGGAACACGATCTCGTCCGCGCCCTCCTCCTGGTAGCGCACCGCCAGCTCGACGGGGTCGCCCGCGTCGCGCAGGTTCACGAACTCCACGCCCTTCACCACCCGCCCCTTGTCCACATCGAGGCACGGGATCACGCGCCGGAGCAGCATCAGTCGCCCGCCTCCAGGGCCTCCTGGCCCTCGCGCACGCCGAAGCGGCCCTCGTAGAGCGCCTTCCCGGAGATCACGCCGGCGAGGTTGGGCAGCCGCAGCGCTCGCAGCGCGCGCAGGTCCTCGACCGAGCCGATGCCGCCCGAGTAGAGGAACTCCCCGCGCACCGCCTCGGACACGCGCCGGATCTCGTCGAGGTCCGGCCCCTCCAGCATCCCGTCGCGGTCCACGTTCGTGTAGACGAAGCGGGTGGCGCCGCGCTCCTGCATGCGCCGGATCGCCTCCTCGCCGCCGAGCTCCGTCTCGCGGGTCCAGCCCGCCACCGAGACCACTCCGCCGCGCACGTCGACGCCCACGAGGATGCGCGAGCTGAACGCCGACAGCGCCTCGTCGAGCAGCTCCGGGTCGGTGAACGCGGCCGTGCCGAGCACCACGCGGCTGGCCCCCGCGTCCAGCGCGCGGTGGATCGAGGCGATCGAGCGCAGGCCGCCGCCCAGCTCCACCGGCACGTCCAGCTCGGACGCGATGCGCTCCACGTGGTGGAGGTTGGCGGGCTCGCCGTCGCGTGCGCCGTCCAGGTCGACCAGGTGCAGGAAGCGCGCCCCGGCCTCCACGAACGAGCGTGCGGCCTCGAGCGGATCGTCCGCGTAGACCGTCTCCTGGTCGAAATGCCCCTGGCGCAGCCGGACGGCTCTGCCGCCGCGGATGTCCACGGCCGGCAGGAGGATCATCCGGCCGCAAGGGCGACGAAGTTCTTCAGGAGGCGCAGGCCGTCCGGGCCGGACTTCTCCGGATGCGACTGCAGCCCGTAGACCGGCGCCCGCTCCACCACGCTGACGAACTCGCTCCCGTAGTCGGCCGTGCCCAGCACCGCGGCGGGGTCCGCCGGCCGCGGCGCGAACGAGTGCGCGTGGTAGAAGGCGCACGGGGCCGGCAGGCCCTCGTTCAGTGGGCTCGCGCGCCTCCAGCTCACGGGGTTCCAGCCGATCTGGGGGACCTTGAGGCCGGGGGCGTCCAGCTCCTGCACCGGACCGGAGAGCAGCCCGATCCCCTCGGCGCCGCCCATCTCGGTCGTCGAGTCGAACAGGAGCTGCATGCCCATGCAGAGCCCGACCACAGGCACGGCCGCCTCCACGCGCTCGCGCAGCAGCCGGTCCAGCTTCAGGTCGCGCACGCGCTCCATCGCCTTCGGCATCGCGCCCACGCCGGGCAGCACGATGCCCTGCGCCTCGCGCACCCGCGCGTGATCGCTCGCCAAGAACGGCTCCGCGCCCACGTGCTCGAGCGCCTTTCCCACCGAGCGCAGGTTGCCCATCCCGTAGTCGAGGATCGCGATGCGCGTCAAAGGACGCCCTTGGTGGAGGGCACTCCCTCGACGCGGTCGTCGTGCTCCACGGCGGCGCGCAGCGCGCGCGCGAACGCCTTGAAGCACGCCTCCACCATGTGGTGGGCGTTCGTGCCGGCCTCCACGCGCACGTGCAGGGTCAGCTTCGCCGTGCTTGACACCGCGCGGAAGAACTCCTCCGCGAGGTCCGTGTCGAAGTCCGCCACGCGCTCCGCTGGGAAGGCGCCCTCGAAGGCGGTGAACGGGCGGCCCGAGATGTCGATCGCCGCCGATGCGCGCGCCTCGTCCATCGGCACGACGGCGTGACCGAAGCGGCGGATGCCGGCCCGGTCGCCGAGCGCCTCGTCGAGCGCCTGCCCCAGCGCGATGCCCGTGTCCTCGACGGTGTGGTGCGGCCCGGTCTCGAGGTCGCCCTCCACGCGCACGTCGAGGTCGAGCAGCCCGTGGCGCGCCACGGCGTCGAGCAGGTGGTCGAAGAACCCGACCCCGGTCTCGCGCTCGCCGGCGCCCGCGCCGTCCAGGTCCAGCGACAGCTGGACGTCGGTCTCGCCGGTCGTTCGGTGGATCTGCGAGGTGCGGCTCACGCGCGGCGCTCCATCGATTCTGCGTGCACAGGGAAGCCCTCGGCGCGGGCCAGAGCGGCGCCTGCGGGCGCGAGACGGGCGGGCGCCTCGCCGGGCAAGGATACGCGAGCCATGCGCCGCCGGAAGGTCGCGGGCGACAGCGCCGACTGGAAGCGCGCCGCGCCGCCGGTCGGCAGCACGTGATTCGAGCCGGCCACGTAGTCGCCGAAGGCGGTGGCGCCGCCGCGGCCCACGAACAGGCAGCCGGCGCGCCGGACGCCGCCGGCGAGCGCCTCGGCCTCCTCCCCGGCCAGCTCCAGGTGCTCGGGCGCGATCTCCTCGACGAGCGCCAGCCCGTCGCGCGCGCCGGCGACCTGGATCAGCTGCAGCTCGGCCTCGCGGGCGCTCGGCCGCTCGGGAGCGAGCCGCTCGACCGCCTCCCCGACCGCATCCAGCACGGCGCGCTCCGGAGACACGAGCCAGAGCGGGCTGTTCCTGCCGTGCTCGGACTGGGCCAGCAGGTCGAGCGCGATCAGCTCAGGCTCCGCCCCCGCGCCGGCGGCCAGCACCGCGAGCTCGCTGGGGCCGGCGATGCCGTCGATCCCCACGTGCGTCCACGCCACCTGCCGCTTCGCCTCCTGCACGTACGGATTGCCGGGCCCGACGATCACGTCCACAGGCCGCACCGACTCCGTCCCGTACGCGAGCGCGCCGATGGCCTGCGCTCCGCCCATGCGGTAGACCTCGTGCACCTCGCAGAGGACGCACGCCGCGAGGATCACCGGGTGCGCCCGGCCGCCCGGCCCGGGCGGCGCGCAGACGACGATCTCCTCGACGCCGGCCGCTCTCGCGGTCACCGCGCCCATGACGACGGTCGACGGGTACGGCGCCTCGCCACCCGGCACGTAGACGGCCGCTCGCCGGACGGGCAGCTCGGCGATCTCCACGTGCTGGCCCTCCGCGAGCTCGACCGCGGTCGGCTCGCGCAGCTGGGCGCTCGCCACGGCGCGGACGTTCGCGATTGCCGTGCGCAGGCCGCCGAGCACAGCCGGCTCGAGTGCGCC
>DASQER010000097.1:0-2095 GCA_035633575.1 Thermoleophilaceae bacterium | reverse complement strand
GGCTCGAGCTCCCTGCTCATGCCGCTCATCCTACGACACCCATGCTCGCGCGGGGCCAGGCGCTCACGTCGGTATGAGCGTCGGCTCCAGCGGCTCGCCGTAGGCCAGCGCCGCCACCGGCAGGTCCCTGGCCCTCACCGCCTCGACGTCCAGCAGCTCGGCGACCTGCGCCACCGCGTCCGCGTGCCTGCGCGAGGACGGGAGAGCGAGCGCGGCGATCCGGGCGAACTCCGCCCGCATGCCTCGTTGGTGCAGCTCGATGCGGCCCCACAGGACGACGGCGCCGCGCACGAGCGCCAGCCGCTCGCGGCCCCCGGGCCGGTGTGGCGTGAAGAGCGCGTAGATCCCGCACACGCAGCCGGGGTCCGGAGCCGGCCCCGGGTGCGCCGACGCCGTTCGCCACAGCCCGCAGGCCCCACGGCAGCTGGGCAGGCACTCGGCTTGCATCGCCCCGGCCTCCCAGGGCGTGCGCGCCAGCGGCGAGAGGATCTCGTCGCCGACGTGCACCCACTCGCGGTAGCCGATGATCGGCCGAGTCAGGTCAGGGGCAACGAATTCGCCCGCGCGCTGCATCTCGAGGCAATCGTACGGGACGGCGGCAGGCCGGACGGAGACAGACGCGCTAGCCGATAGGAGAACCAGATGAGCTCACGAGTAGCGCGCAAGGCACGAGAGAAGGAGCAGCGCGTGCGGCGGCTCCGGCTGCTAGCCGCGTCCGCGGTGGCGGCCGCCGCGCCCAATCCCGACCGCCACGGCGGGCTGTCTTCCAAGCAGCGGGTCGCAGGTTCGAATACGTCCCGGGGGATACCGTGCATGGAGTGCGTGCGGTTCTGTACGACATCCACGGCAACCTGCCCGCGCTGGAGGCGGTCCTCGCGGACGCCTCGGGCGCCGACGGCTTCCTGCTGGGCGGCGACTACGCCACCGCGGGGGCCTGGCCGCGCGAGACGGTCGAGCGGCTGAAGCAGCTCGACGGGGCGACCTGGATCCGCGGCAACGCCGACCGCTGGCTCGTGGAGCGCTCCGACGCTCCCGCGGCGATCGCCCCGATCGCCGAGCGCTGTGCGGAGCTGCTCGGCGACGAGCTCGTGAGCGAGCTGTCCGGCCTGCCCGAATCGACGACGATCGACGGCACGCTCTACTGCCACGCCTCGCCGCGGTCCGACATGGAGAGCTTCTTTCCGGAGCCGGGTGACGGTGACGCCGAGCTGCTCCTCGGCGTGGAGGCGCGCCGGGTCGTCTTCGGTCATACGCACCTGGCCTTCGAGCGCTCCGGGCCGGGCGGGATCCACCTGGTCAACCCCGGCAGCGTGGGCATGCCGTGGGACGGGGACCACCGGGCCGCGTACGCGGTGGTGCACGACGACGGCAGGCTCGAGCACCGCCGCGTGGACTACGACTGGCGCGCCTCCGTCGCCGCGGTGAGGGAGCGGGTGGGGGAGCTCCCGGCGCTGCGCATGGAGCAGGCCCGCTTCGACGCCGCGTGAGCTGCTGGTAGCGTCCCGTCGCGTGCGCCTGTCCAACGTCCTCGCGTCTCGCGACCGCCAGTTCTTCGACCTGTTCGAGGAGGCCGGCGGCAACATCGAGCGGGCGGCCCGGCTGCTCGAGGAGCTGCTGCGTGACTACCCCGAGCGCAACGAGCTCGCACGCGAGATCCTGATCTGCGAGCAGGACGGCGACCGGATCACGCACGACATCATCCAGCGGCTCAACCAGACGTTCGTGACTCCGATCGACCGCGAGGACATCTACGCGCTGGCCTCCGCGCTCGACGACGTGGTCGACTACACCGAGGAGGTCGCCGACTACCTCGGGCTCTACAAGATCGAGGCACCGATGACGCAGGCCCAGGACCTGGCCCGCGTCCTGAACGCGGCGGCGCGCCAGATCGCAGAGGCCATGCCGCGGCTTCGCGGGTTCAAGGACATCACGCACTACACCGTCGAGATCAACCGGCTGGAGAACGACGGCGACCGCATCGTCCGCGAAGCCATCGCGTCGCTGTTCGACAACGGGATCGACCCCATGGTCGTGATCCGCTGGAAGGACATCTTCGAGCGCCTGGAGGAGGCGATCGACGCCACGGAGCACGTGG
>DASQER010000096.1:0-7175 GCA_035633575.1 Thermoleophilaceae bacterium | reverse complement strand
TGTCGCGCACCGAGCCGATCTTCTGGTTGGCGATGAGGATGTACGGATCCTCCAGCACCGCCTCCATGCGCTCCTGGTCGGTGACCATGTAGGGCGAGATGTAGCCCTTGTCGAACTGCATGCCCTCCGTGAACTCGAGCTCCATCCCGAAGGTCTGGCCCTCTTCGACGTTGACCACGCCGTCCTTGCCGACCTTGTCGATGGCGTCGGCGATCACGTCGCCGATCTCGTCGTCGGCGGCCGAGATGGCGGCCACGCGAGCGATCTGGTCCTTGCCGGAGATCTCGGTCGAGATCTCCTTGATGTGGTCGACCACCTGGTCGACGGCCTTCTCGATGCCGCGCTTCAGCCCGAGCGGGTTGGCGCCGGCGGCCACGTTCTTGAGGCCGTCGCGCACGATGCGCTGGGCCAGGACGGTGGCGGTGGTGGTGCCGTCGCCCGCGACGTCGTTGGTGGCGGTGGCCACCTCGCGTACGAGCTGCGCACCCTGGTTGGCGAACGGGTCCTCGATGTCGATCTCACGAGCGATCGAGACACCGTCGTTGGTGATCGTCGGAGCGCCGAACTTCTTGTCGATCACGACGTAGCGGCCCTTGGGGCCGAGTGTGACCTTCACGGCGTCGGCGACGGCGTTGACGCCGTCCTCCAGCGCCTTGCGCGCCTCCGCGTCGTACTTCAGTTCCTTGTGAGCCATATGTGCTTCCTCCTAGCCCGCGACCTTGGCGAGCACGTCCGACTCACGAAGTACGAGGAGATCCTCTCCCTCGACCTCGACCTCGGTGCCGCCGTACTTCGAGTACAGGACCTCGTCGCCCTCGGCGACGTCGAGCGGGATGCGCTTCTCGCCATCCTCGTCCCACTTCCCCTCACCGACCGCGAGGACCTTGCCGCGCTGCGGCTTCTCCTTGGCCGTGTCGGGGAGGACGATGCCGCTCGCGGTGGTCTCCTCCTCTTCGATCGCCTTCACGATCACGCGATCTCCCAGAGGCTTGAGATTCATGGGCTTACCTCCATAGAAAAAAGTTCGTGCCTGGCACTCTCGGGCCGAAAGTGCCGACCTGGCACTCTAGCAGTGAGAGTGCCAAAAATGGGGGTTCCGCCCTGGCGCAAGCCGCGGGCGGTGCCCGCGGCGCAGCGATGCCCTCAGTTCTGGGCTGGTGCGTCCGGCCGCATGCGCTCCTGGATCTCCGACGGGCGGTCGGAGATCTGGGAGAAGCGGACGACGGTGACCGTGTCTTCCATCTCGACCTTGCGGCCGTAGATCTGCTCGAGGAAGTGGACCATCTCGTCGAGCCGGCGGAACTCGGGGTGGTCGTGCTCGATGTCCCGCGGGGAGAGGTCCTGCACCTGCTTGACCTCCACGCTGTCGATCACGGCGTCGAAGATCTTCTGCCGCGGCGAGTGCTGAAAGCCGACCGTGATCATCACCACCTCGCCCTTGCTGTACTTCTTGCCCTTGTCCCCGAGGCGGATCGTGGCGGTCTTGCGACCACGCTTGAGCTGGTCGACGAAGACGGGCGAGTAGAAGTTGAGGACGAACACGACCGGGGCAGCCTAGCTGCCTTTCGCGAGTCTCGACAAGGCGATCCTCACCATGTCCTTCTCGCCCCGGTAGGCGAGCCGGGAGGGTGCCTCCTCGAGCGGTATCCAGAGCGCTTCCTCGACCTCGTGGTCGTGGTCCTCGAGCCGCCCGGAGCGGTAGCGGAGCAGGAAGAAGCTGACCACCTTCAGCACCCGCTCGCCCTCGCGGGAGTACCAATAGCGGACGTCCCCGAGCTTCTCGACGGGGGTCGCCTCGAGGCCGGTCTCCTCGCGGACCTCGCGCAGCGCGGCCTCCTGCGAGGACTCGCCGGGCTCGGGGTGGCCCTTCGGCAGGGCGAGGATCCGGTCGCGCACGCGCACCACGGCCACGAACGGGCGGCCGCGGAGGTTGCGGATCACGAGCCCGCCTGCGGAGAACTCGCGGATCACGGCTCGTCGCTGACGAGCGGTACGAAGCGAACCCCCGTCACGGCTTCCTCCTCGCCGTCGCGGAAGCGCATGAGATGCTCCCGCCCGCCGTGTTCCACCGGGCAGACCAGCGCGGCGCCCGGGGCGAGCTGCTCGCGCAGCGCGGGTGGCGGCTCCTCGCGGGCCGTCGCGGTCACCGAGATGCCGCCGAACGGCGCCCGGTCGGGCGCGCCGAGCGTGCCGTCGCCCACGCGCACCTCGACGTTGCGATAGCCAAGCTGGCCGAGGAGCGCCCCGGCCTCGAGCGCCAGGCTCTCGTAGCGCTCGACGGTCACCAGCTCGCGGCACAGGAGCGACAGGACCGCCGCCGCGTAGCCCGAGCCCGTGCCGACCTCGAGGACGGTCTCCGACCCGTCGAGCTCCAGCAGCTGGGCCATGCACGCCACGATCCAGGGCTGGGACATCGTCTGCCCCTCCCCGATCCGCAGCGCCCCGTCTCGGTAGGCGCGGCGGCGCTGGTCCTCCGGCAGGAACGCCTCGCGCGGCACGCTGGCCATCGCGGCGAGCACGCGCTCGTCGTGGATCCCGCGCGGGCGGAGCTGGCGCTCCACCATGCGCATCCGCTCGCGCTCGCGGTCAGTGGATGTAGTTTCGGAGTCGTCCGGGGTCATGCACCGTGACCTTCCCGCGGCCCAGGGTGACGATTCCCGCGCGCTCGAGCGTCGCGAGGAAGCGGCTCGCGCTCTCGCGCGAGGTGCCGGCCAGCTGCGCGATCTCGGCCTGAGTGGAGCGGATCAGCACGTCCTCCTGCGGGGCGCCGTCGGCCTGCCGCGAGATCGTCTGGGCGAGCAGAGCGCTGGCCACGCGGCCGCTCACGGTCTGGAACGACTGCTGGAGCAGCCGCTCGTTCGTGCGGCTGACGCGCTCTGCGAGGCTGGCGAGCAGCTTGAGCGCCAGGTCGGGGTTGCGCCGGATCAGGCGCTGGACGTCCCCGGCCAGGAGCGCCACGGCGCTCGCGGGCTCGATCGCCTCGGCGGTCGCGGACCGGGTCTCGCCGCGGAACATCGCCAGCTCGCCGAAGAGCATGCCCGCGCGCAGCTCCGCGAGTGCCACCATCCGCCCGTCCTGGTGCTCGCGCGTGAGGACGACCGCCCCCGACCGGATCAGGTAGCAGGTGTCGCCCGCGTCGCCCTCGCGGAAGATGACCTCGCCCTTCTCCCAGTGGCGCGGCACCGCCACCTGGGCGACGTCCTGAAGCTCCCGCTCCTCGAGGTCGCCGAACACCTCGGTGTGGGCGAGGAGGCGAGCCGTGTCCTCCCCGTTCGACATGAGGCGCATAATCCCATCTGGAGTGGCCATCGCCCGCGAAGCCGTGACATACGCCGACGTGGAGGAAGCGGCCCGCGCGATCGCGGGCCGCGTCCGCGAGACCCCGCTGCTGTCGGCGGGCGAGCTGTCGCGGCGCGTCGGCGCCCGCGTGCTGCTGAAGGCGGAGAACCTCCAGCTCACCGGCTCGTTCAAGGCGCGCGGGGCCACCCACATGATCGGGGGCCTGCCGCCGGACGCCCTCGAGGCGGGCGTCGTGGCCGCGAGCGCGGGCAACCATGCGCAGGCCGTCGCGTTCGCGGCGCGCGAGGCGGGAGCCCGGGCGGTGCTCGTGATGCCGGCCCAGGCGCCGCTGGCGAAGGTGGCGGCGGTGCGCCAGTACGGCGGCGAGGTCCGGTTCGTGGAGGGCGGCTTCGACGAGGCCGACGCCGAGGCGAAGCGGCTCGCCGAGTCGGAGGGCCTCACGCTCGTTCACGCCTTCGACCAGCCGCAGGTCGTGGCCGGCCAGGGCACGATCGGCCTCGAGCTGGCGCGCCAGGCGCCGGCCCTGAAGCTCGTGGTGGTTCCGCTGGGCGGCGGCGGGCTGGCGAGCGGCATCGGCCTCGCGCTGGCCGGCGCGCTCGAGGGCGTCCGCGTCGTGGGCGTGCAGGCCGAGGCGTGCGCTCCCTACATCGACTCGCTCGCGGCAGAGCGCCCGATCGGCGCGCGCTCGGCGAACACGATCTGCGACGGCATCGCGGTCAAGCGCCCGGGCGACTTCACGCTTCCGCTCGTGCGGCGCTACGTCGACGAGGTCGTCACGGTCTCGGACGACGAGGTGGCCCAGGCGATGGTGCTGCTGCTGGAGCGCTCCAAGCTGGTGGTCGAGGGCGCCGGCGCCGTGGCGGTGGCCGCGCTCATGCACGGCCGCGTCGAGGCGCCGGAGGAGGGCGAGGTCTGCGCGGTCCTCTCCGGCGGCAACGTGGACGCCTCGCTGCTCTCAGAGTGCATCCGCCTGGGGGAGACGGCGGCCGGGCGGCGGATGGTGCTCTCCACGGTGGTGCCGGACAGGCCGGGCGCGCTTGCCGGGCTGCTGCGCGTGGTGGCCGACCACGGCGGCAACGTGGTCGACGTGGAGCACCTGCGCGACGGCATCGAGATCCATGTGCGCGAGACCGCGATCAAGCTCGTGCTCCAGACCCGTGGCCACGAGAACAGCGAGGAGATCCTCGAAGCCGCGCGCACCGAGGGCTTCTCCGTGCGCGTCGAGACCGAGGCGTAGCCGCTCAGCGGCGCCTGGAGCCTGAGCCGCGCCGATGAAGATCGCTCCGGAGGTGGCCGAGGCGCTCGCCGGCGGGCGACCGGTCGTGGCGCTCGAGAGCACGATCGTCAGCCACGGGCTGCCGCGGCCGCGCAACCTCGAGGTCGCCCGGCAGGCCGAGGCGGCCGTCCGCGACGGCGGCGCGCTGCCGGCCACCATCGCCGTGGTGGCCGGCGAGGCGCGCGTCGGGCTCGACGAGGAGTCGCTCGCGGAGATCGCGCAGCGGGACGACGTGGTCAAGTGCAGCGTGCGCGACCTCGCCCCGGTGGCGGCCCGCGGCGGCTGGGGAGGTACGACAGTGGCGGCGACGGCTCACCTGGCCGCGCGGGCCGGGATCCGGCTGTTCGCCACCGGAGGCCTCGGCGGCGTGCACCGCGGCGCGCGCGACACCTGGGACGAGTCGGCCGATCTCGGGACGCTCGCGCGCACGGGCATCGTCGTGGTGTGCGCCGGCGTGAAGTCGATCCTCGACGTGGGGGCGACGCTCGAGCGGCTCGAGACGCTCAACGTGACCGTGCTCGGCTACGGCACGGACCGCTTCCCGGGCTTCTACCTCTCGGACTCCGGACATCCAGTGGCCTGGCGCGTGGACTCGCCCGCGGAGGTCGCTGCCGTGGTCGCCGCCCGGCGGGAGCTCGGCACGGACGACCGCGCGGTGCTGGTGGCCAACCCGCTGCCTGCGGCCGAGCAGGTCGACCCCGAGCTGCACGAGCGCGTGCTGGCGGACGGGCTGGCGGCCGCGCAGCGGGCCGGTGTGGCGGGCAAGGACGTGACGCCGTTCCTGCTCGACTTCCTCTCGCGCGAGACCGGCGGCGCGAGCCTGGAGGCGAATGTGCGGCTGGTGCTCCGCAACGCCGGCCTCGCGGCCAGGATCGCGGCCGAGCTGTCCGCGTGACGCGCATCGTCGTCCTCGGCGACGTGATGGTCGACGTGGTGGCGAGGCTGTCCGGTCCGCTCGCTCCGGGCAGCGACGCGCCGGCGGTGATCCGCTTCCACGGTGGCGGGTCCGCCGCCAACACCGCCGCGTGGCTCGCGGCCGCCGGAGCGGAGCCCGCGCTGGTGGGCCGTGTGGGCGATGACGAGCGCGGGCGCGGCGCGCGGGACGAGCTGCGCGCGGCGGGCGTGGACGCCCTGCTGGCTGCCGATCCCGAGCTGCCAACGGGAACCTGCGTCGTCCTCGTGGGGCCGGACGGCGAGCGCACGATGGCGCCCGACGCGGGCGCGAACGACGGCCTCTCGGACGCGGATCTCTCGGACGACCTGCTGGCCCCGGGCGGTCACCTCCACGTGGCGGGGTACGCGCTGCTGCGCGCGGGATCGCGACCCGCGGCGCGCTCTGCGATCTCGCGCGCCCTGGAGAGCGGAATGACGGTCTCTGTCGATCCGTCGTCGGCTGCGCTGCTCTCGCCCTCGTTCCTCGACGACGCCGAGGGCGCCGGCCTGGTGCTGCCGAACGTCCGCGAGGCGGAGGCGCTGAGCGGCGAGCGCGATCCGGAGCGTGCCGCACGAGCGCTGGCGATGCGCTTCGGCGAGGTGGTGGTCACGCTGGGCGCCGACGGCGCGCTGTGGACCGACGGTCGCGAGACGGTGCGAAACGAGGCCGTCCCCGTGAAAGCGGCCGTCGACAGCACCGGCGCCGGGGACGCCTTCGCGGCGGGCCTTCTCGCCGGGCGTCTGGACGGCGCGACGCCCGCGGAGGCGCTGGCGGCCGGCTGCCGGCTCGCGGCCGAGGCGGTGGCTAGGCCGGGTGGGCGGCCGTGACGTTGCTCGCCTCGCGGCCGGGTGCGGCCGTGGCCGCCCGCCAGATGGCGTCCACGCCAGCCGGCTCGCGCAGCACCGCTCCGGCCTCGGCCAGCTCGGCCAGCTCCTCCGCCGCGGCATCCGGGTTGGCGTCCACCAGGTCCGAGGGGCGCATCACGGCGGCCAGCTCGGCAGTGGTGAGTCCATCCGGGAACTCGAACAGCGCGTCGAGCACATCGTCGGGCGCTGGGCGTCGCTCGAGCGTCACGTCCAAGTTCGCGAGCGCGGTGTCGTAGGCCTCGAAGGGCTGGAAGCCGCCGACCTCGAGGCGACCGCCGTCCTCGTGCTCGAAGATCACCGACGGCGCGGTGTACCGCACGGGCCCGTCGCTCGTGGAGAAGCGGCCCTGCGCGTGGGTCGGGGATCCTTCGGCGGAGCGCGCCAGCGCGCGGTCGGCCTCGTAGACGGCCACCAGCTCCGGATCGTCGATGCGGCCGACGACCGCGTCCGCGTCCAGGCCGGGCACGCCGCTCAGTGCCGCGCGCAGGTCCTCGTCCTCGTCGAGCAGGCGCGGCGTCGTGAAGTGCAGCAGCTGGAGGGCGCGCAGCGCGGAGTCGCCCAGCGCCGGGTCGAGCTCGCGGGCCGCCACGATGGCGCGGCACGCGCGCGAGGTGCCCGCCATGCGCGGCTTGAGCTCGAAGCTGTAGGGCATCCCGAAGCGCTCGGCGAACCCGTGCTGGCCCGCGAGCAGGCGCTCGGGTGTGTAGCCGCGCGCCTCGTATGCCTCGGCGTTCTCGCTCAACCCGATCAGGACGAGGCGCCATTCGACCTGGTCGCCGAAGCGCCAGCGAAGGCGCGC
>DASQER010000095.1:0-7814 GCA_035633575.1 Thermoleophilaceae bacterium | reverse complement strand
GGGGCGAACGAGGGTCTCGAGGAGCAGCTCGCCGAGGCCCGCGCCGCCACCGGCGCCGTCGAGACGGAGCTCGCCGAGGCCCGCGCCGCGAGCGAGCTCGCCGGCGAGCAGCTCGAGCGGGCGCACGCCGACGCCAAGGAGCAGCACGACGAGCTGATCGTGACCCGCAAGGCCCTAGACCGGGCGGGCGCGCAGGCCGCCGAGCTGCGCAGCGAGCTGGCGACCACCCAGACCGAGCTCGACCGCGCGCGCCTCGAGGCCCAGGAGGTCGAGGTCCTGCAGAAGAAGCTCGAGGACGCCGAGCGCGCCTCCGAGGAGGCCGAGCGCGCTCACTCGAAGACCAGGGAGCGCGTGGCTCGCCTCGAGGGTCGGCTCGCCGACGCCCAGGGCGCCGCCTTCGCCTCCGAGCGCGCCGCCGAGCAGCTGCGCATGGCCCAGGAGCGGATGCGCGACGCGCTCAGCCCCCTGGACGACGCGGACGAGCCGGACCCCGCCTAGCCCGGCGGGATCCTCAGGTACGGCAGCGCGAACTCCATGATGCGCTCGAAGGCCGGCGCGGCCACGGTGCCGCCGTATATGTCGCCGCGCGGCGTGTCCACCATCACGGCCACCAGCAGGCGCGGGTCCTTCGCCGGCGCATGGCCGATGAAGGACGCGATGAAGTCGGTCTTCGAGTATCCGCCCTCGATCGCCTTCTCGGCCGTCCCGGTCTTGCCGGCGAGCGTGTAGCCCTCCACCTGCGCCTCCTGCGCCGTCCCGCCCGCGGCGAGCACTCCCTCGAGCATCTGCGACACCTGCTCGGCGGTCCTGCGGGAGAGCACGCGCTTGGGGGGCGGCGCATCGCCCTCGACGATGTACGGTCGCCGCATGACGCCGTGGTTCGCGATCGCGGTGTAGGCGGTCGCCATCTGCATCGGGGTCACGGCGATCCCCTGGCCGATCGGCATGTTGCCCATCGAGGAGCCGGAGTAGTGCTCGGGGCGGAGCACGATGCCGCCCTCCTCGCCGGGCAGGTCCACCCCGGTGGGCCGCCCGAACCCGAACCGCCGCACCCACTTGTCGAAGCGCTTCGCGCCCAGCTCGAGGCCGATCATCACCGAGCCGACGTTGGAGGACTGGGCGAGGATCTGGGCCACGGTCTTGGTCCCGCCGCCGGCCTCGTGCGCCTCGCCGACCGTGCGGTCGGCCACCTGGATCTCGAACGGCACGTCGAAGGTCGTCTCCGGCTCGATCAGCCTCTCCTCGAGCGCGCCGGCGACCGTGAAGCCCTTGAAGGTCGAGCCGGGCTCGTAGTTCGCCTGGATCGCGCGGTTCTGGCGCGCGTAGTCGGGCGCGCCATCCACGTTGTTCGCGTCCACGCGCGGCCAGTTCGCGAGCGCGAGGATCTCACCGCTGCGCGGGTCCATCACGACGGCCGTCGCTCCCTGCGGGGCGTACGTCTGGCCGACCTCCGACATCACCGCCTCGGTGCGCTCCTGGATGCGGGCGTCGAGCGTCAGCGCCAGGTCCTCGCCCGGCTCGGAGCGCTTGGTCTCGATCATGCTGACCGCCTGGCCGAGCGCGTCCTTCACGAGCCTGCGCTCGCCGTCCTCGCCGCGCAGGGCCTCGTCCTGCGAGTACTCGAGCCCGGACAGGCCGACGTTGTCGGTTCCCACCAGCCCCAGCACCTGCGAGGCGAGGTAGCCCTGGGGATAGGTGCGCTTCGGCTCGGTGACGGTGCCGATCCCCTCGATTCCGAGCTTCTCGACGTCTTCGCCGAGCGATGCGTCCATCTTGCGGCGGAGGTAGACGAAGCCCGCCTTCCTGTCGGAGAGCGTGCGCAGCAGCTCGTCCTCGTCGCGGCCGACCAGCGGCGCGAGCCTGGCCGCGACCTTCGCGGGGTCGTCGATCAGGAACGGATTGGCGAACACCGTGACGGAGTCCTCCGCCACCGCGAGCTCCACCCCGTTGCGGTCCACGATCGTGCCCCTGCGCGCGGGGTCGGCGATGTCCTCGATCTGCTGGCTCACCGCGCGGTCGGACAGCGCGCCGGCTCTTACGGTGCCGAGCCAGATGGCGCGCAGGGCAGCCATGCCGAGCAGCAGCAGGAAGAGCGCGAACAGAAGGCCGATGCGCCGCTCGACCAGCCGGGGCGGCGGCCGCCCCGGTCCCCGCTGGCGGCGCCGGGGCGGCGGGCGGCGCTGCGTCGCGGGCACGGCCTAGCCCGCCGGGGCGACGGCAGTGGTGGCGGCGGGGTCCGTCGCGGCCGGGTCGGTGGCGGCCGGGACGACCGGCTCCGGCGCCGTGTAGACCGGCTCCGGCGCGACGAACGCGGGGTTCGGCGCGGCGATCCTCTTGACTGCCTGCCGCGCGTCGCGCGTGGGCCGCGCCTTCAGGTAGCGCACCTCGCCCGGCGCGGGCAGTACGAGGCCGAGGCCCGCGGCCGACTCCTGGATCCGCTCGCTCGATGCGAGCCTGGCCTCGTCGAGGAGCAGGCGAGCGTTCTCGCGCTTGAGCGCGGAGACCTTCTCCGCGTTGCGCGCGATGTCGCGGTTCATCTGCAGGAGGTCGACGTTGAAGAAGACGATCCCCGCCAACAGGACGAACACCAGGGCGATCCAGCCGCGGCCGGACAGGAGGACGTCGAGCAGGCTGCTCGTGCGCGCGCGGGCGGCGCGTGCGAAGGGCGCGTTCAGCACGCGCAGCGGCAGCGCGACCGCGGGCGCCGCCGGGCCCGACATGCGCCGCTGCGCCGCCGGACGCCGCTGCGCGGAGACCTGCCCGCGCGAGGCGTGGCGGGCAGGCTGGGGCTTGCGGCGCGGAGCGCTCTGGGTGCGGGCCGCCGCCGCGCGGGCCATCAGCCGGCCTCCGGCGCGACCAGCTTGCGCGCCGAGCGCAGCCGGCTCGACTTCGCGCGCGGGTTGTCGGCGACCTCGCCGGCGGTGGGCACCACCGCGCGCCCGGCGATCAGCTCAGCCTCCGGCTCGCGGCCGCACACGCACACCGGGAAGTCAGGCGGGCACACGCAGCCGCGCGCCCGCTCCGCGAGGAAGCGCTTCACGCGCCGGTCCTCGAGCGAGTGGAACGAGATCGCGGCCAGGCGGCCGTCTTCGCCCAGCAGCTCCCACGCCAGCGGGAGCGCCCGGTCGAGCGAGTCGAGCTCCGAGTTCACGGCGATCCGGATCGCCTGGAAGACGCGCTTGGCCGGGCTGCCGCCGCCGAAGCTGCGGCGCACCGCGGCCGGGAGGGCGCCCTCGATCGCCGCCACCAGCTCGCCGGTCGTCTGGATCGGGGCGCGCTCGCGCCGCTTCACGATCTCGCGCGCGATGCGGCGCGAGTTCGGGTCCTCGCCCAGGCGGCGGAAGAGCTGCGCGAGGCTCCGCTCGTCCCAGGTGTTCACGATCTCGCGCGCGTCGAGCGCCTGGCCGGGGTCCATGCGCATGTCGAGCGGCGCGTCGTAGGAGTAGGAGAAGCCGCGCTCGCGGGCGTCGACCTGCATCGAGGAGATCCCGAGGTCCAGGTACACGACGTCGGCCGAGAGCCCCTCCTCGCGCAGCAGCGCGAGGCCCTCGGCGTAGTCCATGCGCAGGAAGCGGGTCTCGCAGGCCACCTCGCGCGCGAGCTGCTCGAAGTGCTCCTCGGCGGCCGGGTCGCGGTCTATGCAGACGAGCGTGCCGGTGGGGCCGATCCGGTCCGCGATCAGGCGCGCGTGGCCGCCCGCGCCGAAGGTGCAGTCGACCACCGTCTCGCCCGCGGCGGGCGCCGTCAGCTCGATCAGCTCACCCGCCAGGACAGGTACGTGCACGCGGCTCATGTCAAGAAGGATTGCCAAGGCGCTCCGTCACCTCCCCGATCTCGGCATCCAGGGCGTCCTGCTGCTGCTGCCAGCGCTCTCGTCCCCAGACCTCGAGGTGGTCCCCCACGCCGACCACCACGACCTCCTTCTCGATCTCGGTGTGCGCGAGCAGCGGCTGCGGCAGCGTCACGCGGCCGCTCGCATCCAGCTCGATCTCGAAGGAGTTGCCCTGGTAGAAGCGCGACAGCTTGCGGTACTCCGAGCCCATGGGGTTCAGCCCGCCGAGCGCGCGCTCGATGATCGCCTCGTGCGTGTCCGGGGTCCACACCGCCACGCACGGCTCCGGGTCCTTGGCGAGAACCGTTCCATTCGAGAACGCCGCGCGGAACCGGGCCGGAATGCTGAGCCGGTTCTTCGCATCCAGCGAGTGCTCGAAGTGGCCTCGAAACGCCAAGGGTCATGTCCCGGGAGAGAGAGTTCAGACCGGAGTGGCGGAGTGGGAGGAGCCCCGCCACTCCGGTCGATTGAGTGATGCCACGGTACCCCACTCTCTCCCACTCTGCAACACGATTCCCCACTTTTCCGTCCGACGGCTGCTGGCGGCGCCGGCCGACTGGCCGCTATTTGGCTCTGTAGAGCGGAAACAGGCGGGTGGCAGAGGGTGGGACGAGCCCCCCTGGGAGCGCGGAATCGCCTGCACGAAGGCGCTCTGGGCGCAATCCTGCGTGCAGATCGGCCGTTTGGTGGGCTTCTTGCAGGGCGGGGGCGGGTGGGCGCGGCGTCCTTAGAGCGGCAGGGCATCGGCGCTGCCGTCGAGCAGCGCCGATGCCAGCGCCGCGGCCACGAGCAGCAGCACCGAGGGCACCAGCAGCAGGGCCACCACGAGCTGGATCTTGGGGCCGGCCCGGGCGGCCTCGTCGTGGATTCGGCGCGCGAGCGCGAAGCGCGCGGCGCGGGCCTGCGCGGCCAGCGTGTCGGCCAGCGGCGCACCGTGGCGGCGGGCTCGCTCCAGGGCTGCCACCAGCGCATGGACCTCCGGCAGCGGGACGCGCTCGCTCAAGCCGTGAAGCGCGTCGCTCAGCGGGACGCCCAGCGCCACCTCGCGCCCCACGGCCCGCCACTCGCGCGCGAGCGGGCCCTCCGCGCGCTCCCCCACCGAGCGCAGCGCCTCCGGCAGCGACCCGCCCGCCTCGACGCTCACGCGCAGGATGTCGAGCAGGGCCGGCAGCTCTCGCCGCACGCGCCGCGCGCGCTCGGCGGCCAGCCGGGCGAGCCACAGGTCGGGTGCGAGGAACCCCGCCACAGGAGCCATCAGCGGCAGCACGAGCCCAAGGCGCCCGGGCGCCAGCGCGGCGAGCGGCAGCACGCCTGCTCCCGCGAGCAGGGCCGAAGCGATCTTCGCCGCCATCGCCTCGCGCACCCCGAGCCCGGCCGGGCGTCCGGCCGCCTCGATGCGAGCGCGCAGGTCCGGCGGCGCGCCCATGGGCCGCAGATTGCCTCCGACGGAGGCGAGCAGCAGGAGGACCCGGAGCCCGCGCGTCCGGCGGCCTCGTGCGCGGGGGTCCGGAAGCAGCAGGAGCAGCCCGGCGGCGCCGGACGCGCCCGCCGCAAAGGCAAGCAGGACGCTCACCAGCGCACCCGGCTCAGCCGGCGCATCAGCACGGCAGCCGCAACCTGGAGCGCGAGCGCGATCCCCACGAGCCAGGCGGTCAGGAACGAGCTCCAGAGCGCGGCGAACCACCCGGGGCTCGCCAGCTCGGCGAGCAGGCCCCCACCCAGCGGCAGCAGCACGACGATCAGAGCCGTGAAGCGCGCCTGGGCGGTGGCGGAGCGGACCTCGTCCTCGAGCCGGGCCTGGTCCTCCATCGCCCGGGCGCTCTCGCGCAGCAGGCCGGGGAGGTCGCCGCCGGCACGGCGCTGGAGCAGGCACGCGGCCACGAGCGTGTCCGTGCGCGGCGAGCGGACCCGCGCGCGCATGGCCTCGAGCGCATCCTCCGTGGATGCGCCCGCGGCGAGCTCCGCGGTCGTGCGGCGCAGCTCGTGGCCCGCCGCGCCCTCCACTCCGGGCGCAGCCTCGCCGAGGGCGGCGCGCAGCGAGCGCCCGCCGCCGATGGCGTCCGCGATCGCAACGGCGATCTGGGCCACGCCGGCGTCGACCGCGGAGCGGTAGCGCTCGCGGCGCGCGCGCAGCAGCCGCGCGACCGCCCACGGACCGGCCGCGCCGAGCCCCAGGCCGGCCAGCGGCCCCGCCGTGGCCGCTCCCCCCACGAAGGCGACGGCCGATCCCGCCAGCAGGAGCCGCCGCCGCTCCCCCGCGCCCGGGTCGCGTCCCTCGCGGCCGGTGCGCACGAGCGCCTCGACGAGGGCGGCGCCGGCGCGCGCCCATCGCGGCGCGCGCGCGGACACGCCCGCCGCGGCGAGGCCGCCGAGATCCCACAGGCCCGCTCCGCCGGCCGCACCGGCGAGGAAGGCGAGCGCAGTACCCCCACTCACCTCGCGGCGCCCCCGCGCAGCGCCTGCAGCCGCGCCGCAAGCTCTCCCGGCCCCGCCGGCCGCAGCGCGCCCCCGCGCGCCCACAGCTCGCGGGTTCCGGCGCCGCCCGCGACCCTCAGGACCTCCGTCACGGACTCCACGACCCGCAAGCCGTCCGGTTGCCGGGCCTGGTGCACGACCACGTCGAGGGCGCTCGCCACCTGGTCGCGCACCGCGGCGTGCGGCAGGCCCACGCCCGCCATCAGCGCGAGCGTCTCCACGCGGCGCAGCGCATCGGCCGGCGAGTTCGCGTGCACGGTCGTCAACGAGCCGTCGTGGCCGGTGTTGAGCGCCTGCAGCATGTCGAGCGCCTCGGGCCCGCGCACCTCCCCCACCACGATCCGGTCCGGCCGCATCCGCAGCGCGTTGCGCACGAGCTGCCGGATCGTGACCTCGCCCCGCCCCTCGAGGTTCGCGGGCCGCGACTCGAGGCGGACCACGTGCCGCTGGCGCAGCCGCAGCTCCGCCGCGTCCTCGATGGTCACGATCCGCTCCTCCCCCGGGATCGCTCCGGAGAGCGCGTTCAGCGTGGTGGTCTTGCCGGAGCCGGTCCCGCCGCTCACGAGCACGGACGCCCGCGCGGCCACGCACAGGGCCAGCAGCTCGGCGACCTCTGCCGGGAGCGTCCCGCCCGCCACGAGCTCCCGCAGTGAGAAGCCCTCGCGCCGAAATCGGCGCACCGTCAGGCACGGACCCGAGAGCGACAGCGGCGGGATCACCACGTTCACGCGCGAGCCGTCCGCCAGCCGCGCGTCGCAGAGCGGCGATGCCTCGTCGACCCTCCGCCCCAGCGGCGCGAGGATGCGCTCGAGCGCGTGCAACAGCTCGGCGTCCGAGGCGAAGCTCACGTTCGTGCGCTCCAGCTTTCCGCGCCGCTCCACGTACACCGCGCCCGGCCCGTTCACCATCACCTCGTCCACCGAGGGATCGGACAAGAGCGGCTCGAGCGGGCCCAGCCCGGTGGCCAGCAGCACCACCCGGCGGCAGAGCGCGTCGCGCTCCGCCTCGGGCAGCGACGCGGCCTCGCGCTCCACCAGCTCCCGCACCTCCGCCTCGAGCCCCGCGCCGCCCGTCTCCCCCGAGCGGGCGCGCTCGATCAGCCGCGCGCGCAGCGCCAGGGCGAGGTCGTCCAGGGCCTCCACGCCAGGAGAAGGCCGAAACGCGAAAGACTCCCCCCATGGACCTCACGCTCCTGAGCCTCGACACCCCCACGGAGACCCGCAACTTCGACAAGGGCCGCTTCGAGCTCTACTCGGTCGGGCCCATGACGATCGGACGCGCCACCTACGAGCCGGGCTGGCGATAGGCCGAGCACGTCGGGCCGGCGACCTCTTCCACGTGCCGCCCGGTCACGACAGCTGGGTCGTCGGCAACGAGCCGTACATATCTCTTCACGTCATGGGCAGCGAGAATTACGCCGCATGAGCCACCGCGAGATCCGCTCCTGGTTGATGGACATGGACGGCGTGCTGGTGCGCGAGCAGCACGCCATCCCGGGCGCGCAGGA
>DASQER010000094.1:0-1930 GCA_035633575.1 Thermoleophilaceae bacterium | reverse complement strand
CGACCTTGATCTCGAACTGGGCGAAGCTGGCGCCGAGGCAGCGGCGCACCCCGCCACCGAACGGGAACCAGGTGTAGGTGCCGGGCGGGCGCTCGAGGAAGCGCTCGGGCCGGAACGCGCGCGGGTCTGTGTAGACGTCGGGCCGGCGGTGCACGAGGTAGATGCAGGGCGCTACGTTCACCCCGGCGGGCAGCAGCCGCCCGCCGATCTCCATCGGCTCGGTGAGGCGGCGCAGCACGAGCGCGATCACCGGGCGGAGCCGCAGGATCTCCTTGATCACGGCGTCGAGGTAGGAGTCCTCGCCGGCGTCGACCTCGTCGCGCAGCCGCCGCAGCGCCGCCGGGTGGCGCGCCAGCGCCTCGAGCGCCCAGGCAAGGGCGGTGGCGCTGGTCTCGTGGCCCGCCACGAGCAGCGTCATGAGCTCGTCGCGCAGCTCCTTGTCGGTCATCGGGCTGCCGTCGTCGTGGCGGGCCTGCAGGAGCAGCGACAGCACGTCGTCGCGCTGCTCGAGGTCCGCTGCGTCGCGACGCAGCCGGATCTCCTCGTAGATCAGGTCGTCGGCCGGCCGCAGCACCCGATGGAGCGTGCCGCGCTCGGCTATGCGGCGCGGCCCGAGCAGCGCGAGCTGCGCCAGCCGCCGCGGGTCCGCACTCCAGGCGAGCGCATCGCGCAGAGCGGTCCCGAGGCGGGCGAGCCGCTCGCTCTCGCGCACTCCGAAGACGGTGCGCAGGATCACCTCGAGCGTGATCGCCTGCATGGTCGGCCAGGCCGACAGCGGCTCGCCCGCGGGCCAGCGCTCGATCTCGCGTGCGGCCACCTCGGCCATGGTCTCCTCGTAGCCGCGCATCCGCTCGCCGTGGAAGGGGGGAAGCATCAGCTTGCGCTGCGCCATGTGAGCGTCCTCGTCGAGGAGCAGCACCGAGTGGCTGCCGAGCACCGGCAGCAGCACGACATTCGCCTCGCCCGCGTGCAGCAGGCGCGGATCGCCGGTGAAGACCTGCTTGACCGCGTCGGGATGGCTGAGGAACACCCAGGTGCCCTCGTTGGCGATCTTCAGGGTGAACATGTCGCCGTAGCGGCGTGCGCAGTCCTCCATCATGGCCGCCGGCCGCGCGATCCAGCGGGCGGTCTGGAGCGGCCGCGGCGCTCTGGGACCGGGCGGGAGGGTGGCCGTGGCGGTCACCCTCCGCACGGTATCCGAAGCCGGGCTAACGGCAGCATTGAAGGGTCGCTCGCTGCCGCCGTGGCATTGACAACTCGCCTCTCGCCTCGTCCGAACGGGCGTGTGGTGCGCTGGCGTTTCTATGCACGCGTCCACGTGCCAACCCCCCTCTCGACAAGGGGCGAGTGGTGCATTCGTCATGGGGGCTTGGCGACTTGTTCTCGAATAGCGAAACCAGCGTGCCGAGCCCGACCCCTCAATGCCCGCCGTTAGGCGAGCCTTCGGCCCACCAGCGCGGCGTGGGCGGCCACCTCGGCCGCGAAGGCGGGGAAGTCCGCCGCGTAGAGCTGCTGCGGCCCGTCGCAGAGTGCCAGCTCGGGGTCCTCGGCGACCTCGACGATGATCCCGTCGGCGCCGACCGCGGCGGCCGCCCGCGACAGCGGTCCCACCAGGCGCCGGTCACCGGACGCGTGCGAGGGGTCCACGATCACGGGCAGGTGCGTGTGCAGCTTCAGCCACGGCACGGCGCCGAGGTCGAGGGTGAAGCGCATGGCGCTGTCGAAGGTGCGGATCCCGCGCTCGCACAGGATCACGCGCTCGTTGCCCTCCTTGAGGACGTAGTCGGCGGCCTGCAGCAGCTCGTCCAGCGTCGAGGAAAGACCGCGCTTCAGGAGCACCGGCTTCCCCAGCTTGCCCACCACCTCGAGCAGGCCGTAGTTCTGCATGTTGCGCGCGCCCACCTGGATCACGTCGACGTGCTCGGCGAAG
>DASQER010000093.1:0-3083 GCA_035633575.1 Thermoleophilaceae bacterium | reverse complement strand
CTCCGGCGGAGACTCGGCTGGAGCAAGGCCAACGCCACCGAGGTCACCGGCACGCTTGAGGCACACGGCTTCGTGTACCGGCGGCGCGCGCCCCAGGACCGGCGGGTGGTCGTCGTGGACCTCGCCCCGACCGGCCGTTCGCTGGTGGAGCGCCTCTTTCCGGCGCACTCCGAGCGCGTCACAGCGGCGTTCGACGTCCTCGACGAGGGCGAGAAGCGCTCCTTCGCGGAGCTCTGCCGCAAGCTGGCTGCCTGAGGCCCGGCAGCTAGCTGACGGGTCAGCTAGGCGGAGGTGCGGGCGGCGAGGCCGATGCGCGAGCTCTGCGCGGACTCGGGCTCCGGCACCACGACCACCTGCTCGATGCGGCCGCTGTCCACGTAGCCCTTCAGCCGCTCGGCTGCCTCGACGGGCTGGGAGCCGAGCGACGGGATCCCGTGGTCGCCGGTGACCGGCATGGCCTCGCGGTACTCGAACACCGGCGCGGCCGAGCCGACCTGGCGCACGGTGTAGACGAGCCGGCCGACCACGTCGAGCGTCGCGTCGCCGCCACAGAAGACGAAGGCCGTGGGGTCGAGCGCGCGGATGGCGCGCACCACTCGCTCCGGCGGGAGGTCGAAGGCGAGCAGGAGGGTCCGGAAGCCCGCACGGCGCAGGCCCAGCTCGAGCGCCTGCACGTGCAGGGACTCGATGTCGAGTCGCGGGCTCGAGTCGAACAAGAGGACGCCCTGGGGGCGGGTCGCCGGCGCGACGACTCGCCTGGCGGCGTGCAGCCAGCCCGTCGCCCAGCGCAGCGCGACCTCGCGCTCAGCCTCGCGGCTATCGCGCTCGTCGGCCTGCTCGAGCGCGGGGAGCAGGACCTCCTCGACCGTGCGCTCGACCGAGCGGACGGCGAGGCTCTCCTCCATGATGCGGTCGGCCAGCTGCTCGTCGAAGTGGTCGAAGGCGTCGAGCAGGCGGCTCGGCGAGCTCGGCCCCTCGCCGCGCTGGCGGGCGAGCTCGATGGCGGACGAGATGTTGTGCGTCTCGAGCAGCGCGCGGCGCAGCGACTCGAGCTCGACGAGGTCGTACTGGCGGTGACCGCCCTGGGTCCGCCGGGGCTTCGGATAGCCGAAGCGGCGCTCCCAGCTACGCAGCGTGTTGGGGCTTACCCCCAAGAGCTCCGCCGCTGCGTTGGTCCTGATCCCGCTCACGTCGCCTCCGTCTCGAGTGAATCGCAGAAGTGTCCCGCCATTACTTCCCACGTCAGAGCCACCTCTTGGAGGGCACTTGCGACCTTGCACAAGTTTTCGGTACGAGAGCGAGCAACTTGAGCAACTTCTCCCTTCTCTTCGGATGTTGCGCAACCCGTGCAGTGGTTCTTGCACGGGAAACTTTCGCGAGGCTGGCGCGTCAGCGGCGGCCGAACTCGCTCGGCTCGACCGTGAGCAGCGCGGCGCGCGGCGGGCCGCAGGTGGCGATCCGGGCGGCCAGCGTGCCGACGGTGTCGCTGCTCGGCGAGATCAGCCTGAGCGGCATCACCACGGGGTCGCACGGGCGCTGCGCCGCCACGCTCGCCTTGCGCACGAGCTGGTCGTCCCCGAGGGGGCTCGTCACGACGTCGAGCAGGCTCGACCCGATCAGCGGCTTCTCCTTGCCGAAGTAGCGCTCGCCGGCCTCGCTCACCGCGCTGACCTTCAACTCGTAGTCGAGGATCAGGAACGCCGCCGACTCGCCGGGCAGCGCGTCGCGCGGGCAGGTGAGCATCATCCCCATCCCGCAGCGCCCGCAGACGCGCTTGCGCAGCTCGGAGCGGCCCGGCGGCTCCTCCGCGGGATGGCCGCAGCGCGAGCAGAAGCGGATCGGCTTGGGCCGCCCGCCCCCGGCCGGAGTCCACGACCGGTCAATACGGATGAGAGCCGTCACGCTGGACGATTGCAACACGGAAGCGGCCGACGCGCTCGCGACGCACCGCGAATGCACCGGTTCGGGGCCGAACTTCGTGCAATCTCGCGCTGCGAGAGGGGTCGCGAAGCCCGATAGCCTCTGTGGGACAGCGACGAAGGAGACGGATTGGCCGTTCAGCAGAAGCTCTGGGGTCCCGAGACCTCGAAGGCGATCGAGAACTTCCCGGTGTCCGGCGAGCCGGTTCCGGCGCCCGTGGTGCGCTGGCTCGGGCGCATCAAGGCGGAGGCCGCTCGCGTGAACGCCGAGCTCGGCCTGCTCGACGGCGACATCGCCGAGCGGATCGCCCGCGCCGGCGACGAGGTGGCCGCAGGGCAGCACGACGACCAGTTCCCCATCGACGTCTTCCAGACCGGCTCGGGCACGTCATCCAACATGAACGCCAACGAGGTGATCGCGAGCCTAGCCGGCGAGGGCGTTCACCCCAACGACCACGTGAACATGGGCCAGTCGTCGAACGACGTCTTCCCCTCGGCCGTGCACCTGGCGGCGGTGGACAGCGTGCAGCGCGAGCTGCTGCCGGCGCTCGAGGCGCTCGCCGCCTCCTTCGCGCGCAAGGCCGACGAGTTCGCCGGCCTCGTGAAGGCCGGGCGGACGCACATGATGGATGCCGTCCCGGTCACGCTGGGCCAGGAGTTCGGCGGCTACGCCGCCCAGGTCCGGCTCGGCCACGACCGCGTGCGCGACGCCCTGCGGCGCGCCGCCCAGATCCCGCTCGGCGGCACCGCCACCGGCACCGGCCTCAACACGCACCCGGAGTTCGCCGAGAAGGTGCGGGCCCGGCTCGGGCTGGGCGAGGCGCCGCTCGACCGCTTCGAGGCCCAGGCCAACCGCGACGGGCTCGTGGAGCTGCACGCCGCGCTCAAGGGCGTCGCCGTGTCACTCACGAAGATCGCCAACGACCTCGTCCTCATGGGCTCCGGGCCGCGCACCGGCCTCGTGGAGCTGCAGCTGCCCGAGCTCCAGAAGGGCTCGTCGATCATGCCCGGCAAGGTCAACCCGGTGATCCCGGAGGTCGTGCTCCAGGTCTCCGCTCAGGTGATCGGCAACGACACCGCGGTGAGCGTGGCGGGGACGCAGGGGAACTTCGAGCTGAACGTGCGCGTGCCGATGATGGCGCGCAACCTGTTCGACTCGATCCG
>DASQER010000092.1:0-1879 GCA_035633575.1 Thermoleophilaceae bacterium | reverse complement strand
CCGCTCCGCCTCGGCCGCAACCAGCTCGCCCAGGGCGCGGAAGCCCTCGGGCAGCAGGATCGCCCGCTTGGCGTCCACGTAGTACTGCGCCGTCCGGCCGCTCGTGAGCGTGACCTTGCCGATCACGAGGGCGTGCTCGCGCAGCTCGGCCACGAGCCGCTCGCGGGCGGAATCATTCATGTGTGCAGGTTGAGGTTGCGGAAGTCAGGGTCCTCACGCGCGCGCCGATAGTAGCCCCGATGGGTTCCCTCGTCCGCCTCATCGCCATCGTCGCGTCCGGCCTGATCCTGCTCGGATTCGCCTTTTTCGCCGTCGACGAGCTCAACCGCGGCTCCCAGAACCAGCAGAACGCGCTGGACTCGGAGCTGCAGGGCAAGCTCGACGACCCGAGCCCCGTGGCGCCGAGCTGGTACGAGGAGAAGCAGCGCGAGCAGGTGAACGGCGCCTTCCGCGAGGCGATCGACGACGCCAACGACGTGCTGCTCGGCCCGTTCGTCGGGCTCGTCCACTCCGAGGACCGCTGGGTCACTCACGGGATCCCCTTGATCCTCGGCCTGCTCCTCTACGGGCTGGGCCTCGGCACGCTCGCGAACATGCTGCCCAAGAAGCGCGAGCACGCCGCCGACTGGCGCACTGCCTCAGACTCCTGAGGCTCGTCGGCGGCATTCGCTAGGCTGCCCCGCAGCAACTCCCCCTGCCCGGGGTTGTTGCTTATGGAAAGCAAGTCAAGCGCCGAGTCTGGACGCCCGCTTGGGCGGCCGGAACGGGGGAACCAACTGGGCGGCAGCCTTGCCGCCCCGGGGCGAATCGCGGACCCGAGATCCGCGTAGCGCATCTTCCAGCGCGAGCCCGTCAGCTAACCCCGTAGGCCTGAACGGAAGGGGACATGGATGACGAACGCCCACCGGGATCTGGCCACGCCCGAGCTCTGGACCCGCTCGCTCGAGCGCTCGCGCCGACGGCGTGAGCTGTTGCCCAAGGCGCGGCGCGAGAACAACCGCAGGAAGCACATCTCGGCGGCGCTCGCCACGGCGGTGGTCGCCGGACCCGGCGCTCCCGTGGCGGCCGCCCAGGTCTCGGGCGACGTGAGGGCGGCGGTGGCCTCGGAGTCGCCCGCCAACCGGGCGATCGAGA
This sequence comes from Thermoleophilaceae bacterium, assembly GCA_035633575.1. Lineage (GTDB taxonomy): Bacteria > Actinomycetota > Thermoleophilia > Solirubrobacterales > Thermoleophilaceae > JACVRW01. The sequence goes on along the minus strand of DASQER010000092.1, from coordinate 745 downwards.
TTCGCGAGGGCGGACTGCCGCTGCGCGCGGGAAGCCAGGGCGACCTGGTGGCTCACGTCCAGACCGCGCTCGGCGTGGCCTCCGACGGCATCTTCGGCCCCCAGACCGACGCCGCCGTGCGCGAGTACCAGCTCTCGAGCGGCCTCGAGGTGGACGGGATCGTCGGTCCGGCGACCTGGTCGTCGCTGTTCGCGAAGGCGAGCGGCTCGGGCGTCGGCGGCTCGAACATCCCGCCGGAGGTGAAGCAGCGCGTCGAGCAGAAGCTCGAGCAGGCCGGCCAGGAGCTGGCGGCCGAGGGCGACACGAGCGGCAGCACGGAGCTCGGCGGCCAGGCGGACACGACGTTGCCCACGACCCAGGCACCGGCCGGACAGGCGTGCGGCTCGTCGACGATCTCGACGCCCGTGAAGGGCACCGTCACGTCGAACTTCGGCCCGCGCCGGGGTCGCAACCACGACGGCATCGACATCGCCGCGCCCACGGGCACCGCGGTCCGCGCGGCCGCCTGCGGCACGGTCAGCCTGGCCGGACAGCAGAGCGGCTACGGGAACATGGTCTGCATCACGCACACCAGCCGGTTCTCGACCTGTTACGCGCACCTGTCGCGCTTCGGGGTCTCGAACGGCGCGCAGGTCCGCCAGGGCCAGATCATCGGCTACGTGGGCTGCACCGGTAACTGCACCGGGCCGCACCTGCACTTCGAGACGCGCGTGACCGGCCAGGCGCAGGATCCGCGCACGTACCT
>DASQER010000091.1:0-3847 GCA_035633575.1 Thermoleophilaceae bacterium | reverse complement strand
AGCGCGTAGTCCACGAAGGTGCCGGTCACGAGCTGGCCCTCCTCGTCGTACACGATCTGCTCGTAGAGCGCCTGCCCGATCGCGTGGACGATGCCGCCGTGCACCTGGCCGTCGATCAGCATCGGGTTGATCGCCGGCCCGCAGTCGTCGACCGCCACGTAGCGCACCACCTTCACCTTGCCGGTCTCCGCGTCCACGTCCACGACGCAGGCGTGCGCGCCGAACGGGAACACGAAGTTCTCGGGGTCGTAGAAGGAGCTCTCCTCGAGCCCGGGCTCGATGTCCGCCGGCAGCTCGTTCGGGGGGATGTGGGCCGCACCGGCGATCTCGGCCATGGTCATCGACTTGTCCGGCGAGCCGCGCACCTGGTAGCGGGCGTCCGAGAGCTCAATGTCCTCCGGCGCCGCCTCGAGCAGCGCGGCGCAGATGCGCTTCGCCTTGTCCTGCACCTTGCGGGCGGCGCGCACTATGGCCTCGCCGCCGACGGCAAGCGAGCGCGAGCCGTAGGTGTCCCAGCCCCATGTGCCCTGGTCGGTGTCGCCGTGCAGCACGTCCACGTTCTGCGGGTCGATCCCGAGCAGGTCGCCCGCGATCTGGGCGAAGCTCGTGTCGAGTCCCTGGCCGTGCGGCGACGTGCCGGTGTAGACGATCGCCGAGCCGGTCGGGGTCACGCGGACGTTCGCCGACTCCCAGAACGCGGCCTGGAGGCCGACGCCCTGGGGACCGACCGCTCGCGACGGCGCCAGCCCGCAGACCTCGACCCAGGTGGAGAAGCCCACGCCGCGGTGAACCCCCTGCTCGCGCAGGCTCGCCTGCTCGCGGCGGAACTCCTCGACGTCGAAGTGCTCCAGCAGGCGGTCGAGGGTGCCGTGGTAGTCGCCCGAGTCGTAGACGATCCCGAGCGCGGTCTCGAACGGGAACTCCTCCTTCGGGATGAAGTTCTTACGCCGCAGCTCGAGCCTGTCCATGCCGAGCTCGTTCGCCAGGCGGTCCATCATCAGCTCGATCCAGTAGGTCGCCTCGGGCCGGCCGGCGCCGCGGACCGCGTCGGTGGCCATCTTGTTCGTGAAGACGCCCGTGAAGTGCAGGTCGATCGCCGGAATCCGGTAGCAGCCGCCCATCACGGGGAAGCCGAGCTCGGGGATGAACGGCGTGAGGAGCTGCTGGTAGGCGCCCAGGTCGGCGATGATCCGCACCTGGCACGCGGTGAGCGTGCCGTCGCGCTTGGCGCCGAGCTTCACGTAGTTGATCTGGTCGCGCCCGTGGTGGCTCGTGGTCATGTGCTCGGAGCGCGTCTCCACCCATTTCACCGGCCGGCCCAGCCGCTTTGCCAGCGCTAGCACCAGCGCCTCCTCGGCGTAGACCTGGAGCTTGGCCCCGAAGCCGCCGCCCACGTCGGGCGCGACCACGCGCAGCTTGTCCTCCGCGATGCCGAGCATCCCGGAGAGCACGAAGCGCGCGATGTGCGGGATCTGCGTCGTGGAGTAGAGCGTGAGGTCGTCGCCGCGGGACTCGGCGACCGAGCAGCGCGTCTCGATCGGGGCGCCGGCGGTGCGGTGGTTCACGAAGCGGTGCTCGACGGTGACCTCGGCCTCAGCGAGCCCGGCGTCGATGTCGCCGCCGCCGACGGCCCACTCGTGCGTCTTGTTGGTGCCGAACTCCTCCCACACGAGCGGCGCGCCGTCCTCGAGGGCCCGCTCGGGGTCGACCACGACCGGCTTCGTGTCGTACTCGACGATCACGTCCTCCGCGGCGTCCACGGCGGCGGCGCAGCTGGTGGCCACGACCACCGCGACCGGGTCCCCCACGTGCTTCACCTGGCCGCGCTTGAGCGGCCAGTGCTCCGGCGTCTTGATCTCCACCCCCGGGGGCGCCCAGACCATCGGGATCGGGCCGGCGAAGTCGCCCGCCATTTCCTCGCCGGTCAGCACCGCCACCACGCCGGCGCGCTCCTTGGCGGCGGACGTGTCGATCGACGTGATCGTGGCGTGCGCCTCGGGCGAGCGGACCACCACCGCGTGCACCATCCCGGGGAGCGCGATGTCCTCGGTGTAGCGCCCCCGGCCCGTGATCATCCGGGGGTCCTCCTTGCGCTTCATGGACTGGCCGATGTGGGTCGTCATGCCGGCACTCCCTTCCCGGCGGCCGACTTCACCGCTTCTACGATGTTGTGATAGCCGGTGCAGCGGCAGAGGTTGCCCTCCAGGCCGTGCCGGATCTCCTCGTCGGATGGGTTCGGGTTGCGGGCCAGGAGGTCGGCGGCGGCCATGATCATCCCCGGAGTGCAGAAGCCGCACTGGAGCCCGTGCTTCTCCCAGAACGCGGCCTGCAGCGGGTGCATCCCGTTGCCGCCGGAGAGGCCCTCGATGGTCGTGACCTCGGCGCCGTCGGCCTGAGCCGCCAGCACCGTGCAGCTCTTCACCGCCTCGCCGTTCAGGTGGACAGTGCACGCCCCGCAGTTGGTGGTGTCGCAGCCGACGTGCGTGCCAGTCAGGCCGAGCTCGTCGCGCAGCCAGTGGACCAGCAGCAGGCGCGCCTCGACATCGGCCGCGCGCCTCTCGCCGTTGACGGTGACCTCGACATGCACGCTGGCGCTCATCCGATTCCCTCCTGTCGCGTTCTCCTCCGCCCGATCCTAGTGCGCGGCTATTGTGGGCCGCAATGCTTACGAGCGATTTCGAGTACGAGGGCCACCGTCTCGTGTACGACGAGTACGGGGAGGGCGACCGGGTCGTCCTGCTGCTGCCCGGACTGCTGTTCTCGCGCAAGATGCACCGCCCGCTCGCCGAGACGCTCGCCGAGCGCGGCCACCGGGTGCTGTGCCTCGACCTGCTGGGCCACGGGGAGTCCGACCGACCGCCCGAGATGTGGAACTACGGCATGACCGCCTTCGCGCGCCAGGCGATCGCGCTGCTGGACCACCTCGGCGTGGAGCAGGCCGTGATCGGGGGCACCTCGCTCGGCGCCAACACCACGCTCGAGGCGGCAGCCGCCGCGCCCGAGCGGGTGAAGGGCATGCTGATCGAGATGCCGGTGCTCGACAACGCGCTGCTCGGGTGCGCGATCGCCTTCACGCCGCTGCTCGTGGGCCTCACCTTCGGCGCGCCGGTCGCACGGCTGCTCGGCCGCGGCGCCCGGCTGGTGCCGCGCGGCACCTCCATGCTCGGGGACATGCTGCTCGACTGGATCAGCCAGGACCCGAAGCCGTCCGCCTCGGTCCTCCAGGGCCTCTTCTACGGCCGCGTGGCGCCGCCGCGCGAGGAGCGCGCCAAGATGCCCCAGCCCACGCTCGTGATCGGCCATTACCGCGACCCGATCCACCCGTTCTCGGACTCGGACATGCTCGTGCGCGAGCTGCCGGGCGCCCGGCTCATGGAGGCGTCGTCGATCCTCGAGCTGCGGCTCACGCCCGAGCGGCTGACCAACGAGATCGTGGAGTTCATCGAGGAATGCTTCAGGCCTGGCCGCAAGAGCGGCGGCCGCCGGCGCGCGCCCTCCGGCACGCGGCGCGGCACTTCCGCGCGGCGGCCGTCCGCCTAGCTGTAGTTCCTAGCCAGGTTCGTCAGGCGCGACCCGGGCGGTTTCTTGGCGAGGGAGCCGTGTGGTCGTCTGAAGTTGTAGCGCTCGAGGTAGGGGCCGAGTTGGCGTTCGCGCTCCTGTGAGCTGCCGTAGATGCGGGCGTAGGCCCATTCGTTGAGCAGTGTCTGGATGAAGCGCTCGATTCTCCTATGTCAAGAGGGGTTCATTGCTGGGGTGGTGTTGGCCCAGGTGTGGAGGCGGCGGTAGAGGACGTTGGCGAGGTGTCGTTTGAGTGCGCGGCGGGCTTCGCGGGGCGTTTTGCCTTCGG
>DASQER010000090.1:0-7158 GCA_035633575.1 Thermoleophilaceae bacterium | reverse complement strand
GTGACCGACGTCGCCCTCGACATCCGCCGCCTGACCTACGCGGACCTCCCGCAGGTGATCGCGATCGAGCGCCGCGCATTCCCGACGCCGTGGTCGCTGGCGATGTTCGTGCTCGAGCTGAGCAAGCCGGGCGGCCAGTGCCTGGCGGTGCGCCGCGACGGTGCCCTCACGGGTTACGTGATCTGCTCGCGCTACGAGGAGGTCTGGCACGTCATGAACGTGGCGGTCGACCCGCGGGAGCTGCGTCGGGGGATCGCCACCGCGCTGCTCGAGGACCTCATCGGCCGCCTCGGCGACGACGCGCGCATGACCCTGGAGGTCCGCCCGTCCAACCACCCGGCGATCGCGCTGTACGAGCGCTTCGGCTTCCTCGCCGCGGGAACGCGCCGGCGCTACTACCAGGACAACGGCGAGGACGCCCTGATCATGTGGCGCACACCGGCCACGCTCGAGGGACGGCTGGACGACGTGCCGAACCCCGGGCCGGTGACGCTCACGTGAGCGGCGCCGGCGCCGTCCTGGGCATCGAGACCAGCTGCGACGACACCTGCGCCGCCGTCGTGAGCGCGGACGGGCGGATCGCCTCGAACGTGATCGCGTCCCAGGGACTGCTTCACGCCCGCTATGGCGGCGTCGTGCCGGAGATCGCCTCGCGCCGGCACCTGGAGCTGGTGGACGCCGTGACCGCCGACGCTCTCGAGCGCGCCGGCACCGGCCTGGACGGGATCGACAGGGTGGCGGTCACGCGCGGCCCCGGCCTGATCAGCGCGCTGCTCGTGGGCCTCTCCTCGGCCAAGGCGCTCGCCGCCGCGCGCGCGCTGCCGCTCGTGCCGGTGGACCACCTGCACGGCCACGTGGTGGCGAGCACGCTCGCGCCGGACCCGATCGAGCCGCCGTACCTCTGCCTCGTCGCGAGCGGCGGTCACACCTTCCTCGCGCGCGTGGACGATCTCGCGAGCTACACCGTACTCGGGCAGACGCTCGACGACGCGGCCGGCGAGGCCTTCGACAAGGGGGCGCGGCTGCTCGGCCTCGGCTACCCCGGGGGGCCGGAGATCGATGACCGTGCGCGCGCCGGCAACCCGGAGGCGTTCGACTTCCCGCGCAGCGCCCCGGGCGAGCTCGACTTCAGCTTCAGCGGGCTCAAGACGGCCCTGCTGTACGCGGTCCGGGACCTGGGCGAGCGCGCGGAGGCGCACGCGGCTGACCTGGCCGCCTCCTACCAGCGCGCGATCGTCGAGGCGCTCGTGAAGCGCGTGCGCGCCGGATTGGAGCGAGAGGGCCTGGAGCGACTGGCCATCGGCGGCGGCGTGGCCGCGAACTCGGAGCTGCGCGCGGCCGTCGTGGAGCTCGACGTGCCGGTATGGGTCCCGCCGGTGGAGCTCTGCACCGACAACGCCGCGATGATCGCCGGCGCGGCCCGCTTCCTCGAGCCGATCGAGTACCCGGGCTATCTGGACCTCGACGCGAGCGCGCGCCTCTAGTTCTCGAGGCGCGATTCCTCGAGGTCGAGGTCGCGCTCGACCTTGCGGCGCACCTCGTCGCTGATCTCGCCCCGGTTGCGCATCTCGACGAGCTCCCCGCGCTGGGCGTCGAAGAGCTCGTACTGGAGCCGCCGCCAGGCGTCGGTCCGCTCCTCGAAGTGGTCGCCGTCCCCGTCGGCCAGTGCCCCGAAGCGCCGGCGCCGGTAGTCGAGCACGTTGCGCGCCCGCCCGACGCTCTCGGGGCTGATCCAGTCGGGTTCGTCGAGTTCCTCGATACGCGCCAGTCCGGCCTCGGCCATGCGCTGGCGCGCGACCCTCTCCTCGCGCTCCTCCACGCCGTCGTCGCTCAGGCCGAGCAGGCCGATCAGCGGACCGAGCGTGAGCCCCTGACCCACGAGCGTCACGAGTATCACCGCGAAGGACAGGAAGATGATCAGCTCGCGGTGGGGGAAGGGCGCGCCCGCGTCGGTCTGGAGCGGGACGGCGAGCGCGGCCGCGAGCGAGACGGAGCCCCGCATGCCGGCCCAGCCGACCACCAGGCGCTCGACCGGTGGCGCCCTTCGCTCACGCTGGATCACACGGCGGTCGACCATGCGAACGGCGTACGGGATGGTGAACATCCACAGCAGCCGCACGCCGACCACCACGAGGCTCACGAGCACGCCCCAGAGGATGAGATCGCCCGTCGAACGGCCGGCGATGTTGTCGAGGATGCCCGGGAGCTGCAGGCCCACGAGCAGGAACAGCAGGGCGTTCAGCAGAAACGTGAGGATCTCCCAGACCGCCACGCCCTGGAGGCGCATCAGCGGCGTGGTCAGCTGCGGCGTGTACCAGCCCATGTAGAGCCCGGTGGTGACCGCCGCGATCACGCCGGACAGCCCGAGCTCCTCCGCGGGCAGGTAGGCCGCATAGCCCGAGAGGATCGAGATCGTGATCTCGATGGGCGGGTCGTCGATGCGGGAGCGCACCTCGCGGATCACCCGGCCCGCGGCGAGGCCCACGAGCACGCCGCCCACGCCGCTCACCACGAACTTCCAGCCGGCCTCCCAGAGCGAGAACGAGCCGGACACCACCGCGGCCACCGCGAAGCGGTAGAGGACGAGCGCGGTCCAGTCGTTCGTGAGGTTCTCGCCCTCGACGAGCGTGAGCAAGCGCCTGGGCGCCCCGATCCGGCGCATGATCTCGGCCGGCGCGACGGCGTCGGTGGGCGAGACGATCGCCCCCAGCACGAACGCCGGGGCCCAGTCCATGCCGATCACCTCGTGGGCGACCACGGCCACCGCCGTCATGGTCACCAACACGAGCGGAATCGACAGCAGCGCGATCGGCCGCGCGTTGCGGCGCAGGTCGCGCACCGACGTGAAGAACGCCGCTCCGTAGAGCAGTGGCGGCAGGAAGATCAGGAGCACGAGATCCGGGCCGAGTGCCACCGACGGCACACCCGGCAGGAACCCGATCACGGCGCCGCCGAGCACCAGCGTCACCGGGTACGGGACGCCGACCAGGCGCGCCAGCACGGCGAGCCCGGCTATGGCCACGAGGAGGCCGAAGACGATCAGCTCGACGTGCTCCACGGCGCAAGAGTGGCAGCATCAACGGCCATGGCGCTCGTGACGCTCTACGGCAAGCCCGGCTGCCACCTGTGCGAGAGCGCGCGGGCGGTGGTCGAGCGCGTGCGCGCGCAGCGCCCGTTCGAGCTGCGCGAGGTGGACGTGACGCTCGATCCCGGGCTGCATCGCGAGTACGGCGAGCGGATCCCGGTACTCGCCCTGGACGGGGAGGAGCTGTTCGAGTTCTTCGTCGAGGAGGCGGTGCTCTTGGAGCGGCTCGCTAGAGTGAATGGCTCGTGAGGTACGACGACCCCACAGCGGGCGGCGTCGGGCTTCAACCGGTTCGGCCCGAGGCCGACCCGGTGGCCCCGGAGCGGCTCTCGCTCGGGGTCGCTGCCCGTCTGTCGCGGTATCTGCAGGTCCTGACCCAGGCGAAGAAGATGGGACGCGAGACGATCTCGTCCCAGGAGCTGGCCGACTACACGCACGTCAACTCCACCCAGATCCGCCGGGACCTGTCCGGGTTCGGCAAGTTCGGCAAGCGCGGGGTGGGCTACAACGTCGACTCGCTCGTCTCGCAGATCCGCAAGATCCTGCGGACCACCGGCAAGCACAACATCGCGCTGTTCGGCGCGGGCAACCTGGGCCAGGCGATCGCGGGCTCGGACATCTTCGCGGACCACGGGTTCCGGGTCGTGGCGCTGTTCGACAAGGACCCCGGCAAGGTCGGGAACCAGGTCGGCGACAACCTCACCGTGCGCGCGTACGAGGAGCTCGGCAGGGTGATCCGCGAGGAGGACGTGGTGGTGGGCGTGCTGGCCGTGCCCACCGAGGCGGCGCAGGAGGTCGCGGACGACCTCGTCGAGGCCGGGGTGAAGATCATCTTCAACTACTCCGAGTCCCTGCTGCAGGTCCCGCCCGAGGTGACCGTCCACACCTCGAGCCCCGCCGTCGACCTGCTGTACGCGCTCTACTTCTACCTGACCTGAGGCCTCTTCCCATGCTGGACATGCCGAGGGTCAGGGAGGTCTTCGAGGCCTCGACGGACTTCACGGTCGGGCTCGAGGAGGAGTTCGCGATTCTCGACCCGCGAACCCTGTCGCTCGACCAGCGGTTCGAGGACCTGCGGCGCGCGGCGCAGGACGATCCCGTCCTGGCCGAGGCCGTGGCCGGCGAGCTGATCAAGTCCGAGATCGAGATCCGCTCCGGGCGCGGCGAGAACTTCGCGGACGCGGTCGCGAGGCAGCGCGAGGCGCGCACGCGCCTGTTCGCGCTGGCCGCGCGCCACGACGCCCTGCTCGGTGCCACCGGCACGCATCCGTGGAGCCCCTGGCAGGAGCAGGAGATCATCGACACCGCGCACTACCGGGGCGTGCAGGACGCGCTCCAGTACGTGGCCTGGCGAAACAACACATTCAGCGTGCACGTGCACGTGGGCGTCAACGCCCCCGAGCGCGCCGTGCGGGTGTGCGACAGGCTGCGCGCGGTGATGCCCGAGCTGCTCGCGATCTCGGCCAACTCGCCGTTCCTGGACGGCCGCCACTCCGGGCTGCACTCCGCGCGCAGCCAGATCTTCACCAAGAGCTTCCCGCGCTGCGGCATCCCGGCCGCCTTCGGCGGCTGGCAGGCGTACGCCGACTACATCGACTTCCTCGTGCGCACGAACTCGATCACCGAGTTCACCCAGGTCTGGTGGAGCGTGCGCCCGCACCACTCCTACGGAACCGTCGAGATGCGCATCTGCGACGCGCAGACGAGCGCCGACGACTCCACCGCCCTGGCGGCGCTCGTCACGTCCTGCATCGCGCAGGCGGCGCTCGACCACGATGAGGGCGTGCCGTTCGATGACCCGCCGTCGCGGATGATCGAGGAGAACTTCTGGCGGGCGATCCGGTACGGGCTCGACGGCAGGCTGATCGACTTCGAGCGGGCGGAGGAGTACCCGGCGGCTGCGGCCCTCGACCGGCTGCTGGCGTGGACCGCGCCGGCGCGGTCCGTGCTGGGCATCGATCCCGGCCTACCGGAGCAGAACGGCGCCCAGCGCCAGAAGCGCGCCCTGGCCGAGGGGGCCACGATCGAGGACATCTATGCCGCCGAGGTGGCGCTCACCCAGCGCACCTACGCGGCCGAGGAGGTGGCGACATGAGCGAGCAGCAGCCGACCGAGGAGCAATTGCTGGAGGCGCTTCGGCAGATCAAGGTCGAGGACGTGGTCCTGCAGACGGTCGCGACGCTGATCAACCTGGCCGGCCAGAAGCTGTCGGTGCCGGAGGCAAAGGACGCCGCGGAGGCCAGGAAGGCGATCGACGCGGCCCGTCAGATGCTCCCGCTGGTGCCGAACGAGGCGACCGGCCCGATACAGAACGCGCTGGACCAGGTGCAGATGCTCTACGTGAAGGAGACGGGCAGCGAGGGCGAGGAGCCGCCGCCGCCCCCGCCGTCGGGGATCTGGACGCCCGGCTCGTGATAGGCATCTTCGGCGGGTCGGGCTTCTACAGCTTTCTCGAGGGCATAACCGAAGTCCCCGTCGCCACGCCGTACGGCCCCCCGTCCGCGCCCGTTCGGCTCGGCCAACTCGCCGGCCGCGACGTGGCCTTCATGCCTCGGCACGGCGACGAGCACACACTGCCCCCTCACCGCATCAACTACAGGGCGAATGTCTGGGCGATGAAGGAGGTGGGTGTGGATCGCATCATCGGCCCCTCGGCCTGCGGCTCCCTGAAGCCAGAGCTCGAACCCGGGACGTTCGTCGTCTGCGACCAGTTCGTCGACCGCACCCAGGCGCGCGAGAGCACCTTCTACGACGGCCCGCAGACCACGCACGTCTCCGCCGCGGATCCGTACTGCCCGGAGTTGCGGAGCATCCTGGCCGAGGCCGCGAGGGAGGAGGGGATCCCCGTCGTGGAGGGGGGAACGGTGGTCGTGGTCCAGGGGCCGCGCTTCTCGACACGGGCCGAGTCGCGCTGGTACGCGGGCAGCGGATTCGACGTGATCAACATGACGCAGTACCCGGAGTGTTGGCTGGCCCGGGAGCTCGAGCTCTGCTACGCGAACGTCTCGCTCGTGACCGACTACGACGTGGGGCTCGAGGCAATGCTGGACGTGCCGCCCGTATTGGCCGACACGGCGTTCGGCGTTTTCCGCGAGAACCTCGATAGACTGCGCGCGCTCTTGGTCCGGGCGGTGCCGAAGATCGGCCCGCAGCCGGACGACATCTGCGCGACGGCGCTGGACAGCGCGATCGTCCACCACTAGCGCGCGCTGTGCGTTGACTCTGAATCAAGACGGAGGACATACCCCTTGGAATTCCTGACTGACTGGGGCGTGATAATCGCGCTCGGTTGTGCGGGCGCCGCCGTGGTGTACGGCGTCATCACCGCGCGCTGGCTGCTGTCGCTCTCGCCCGGCAACGCCGAGATGCAGGCCATCTCGACGGCCGTGCAGGAGGGCGCGACCGCCTACCTGCGCCGCCAGTACACGATCATCGCCGGCGTTGCCGTCGTGCTCGCGATCGTGCTGGCGATCGCGCTCGAGGCGTCGGACGCCGAGGGCATCCTGGTCGCGATCGGCTTCCTCGTCGGCGGCACCCTGTCCGGTTCGGCCGGCTTCATCGGGATGAACGTCTCGGTGCGCGCGAACGCCCGTGTGGCGGAGTCGGCGCGCTCGGGCGTGTCGAGGGCGCTCGAGGTGGCCTTCAAGGGCGGTGCCATCACGGGCCTGCTCGTGGCGGGCCTCGCGCTGCTTGGCGTGGCCGGCTACTACGGCATCCTGGTCGCGTTCGACGTCAAGGAGCGCGACGCGATCGACGCGCTCGTGGGCCTCGGCTTCGGCGGCTCGCTGATCTCGGTGTTCGCCCGTCTGGGCGGCGGCATCTTCACGAAGGCCGCCGACGTCGGCGCCGACCTCGTCGGCAAGATCGAGGCCGGCATCCCCGAGGACGATGCGCGCAACCCGGCCGTGATCGCCGACAACGTGGGCGACAACGTGGGCGACTGCGCCGGCATGGCGGCCGATATCTTCGAGAGCTACGAGGTCACCATCGTCTCGGCGTTGATCCTGGCCCTGGCCTTGCGCCAGATCACCGGCCACAACGAGTGGCTGATCTACCCCCTGCTGGTGCGCGCC
>DASQER010000089.1:0-7402 GCA_035633575.1 Thermoleophilaceae bacterium | reverse complement strand
ACGATCGCCATCGCCTGAGCCGGGAGCTCGGCCAGCCCGGCCACGCTCACGAGCAGCTCCAGCACGCCTGCCGCGAACAGGAACGCGACGACGCTGACCGTGAAGAAGCGCGCCGCCTGGAAGCCCGCCCGCCCGCTGCGGGCCCTGAACGTCCAGTGGCGGTTCCACCAGAAGTTGTTGAGCACGGCGACGACGAACGCCCCGCTGGCCGCCACGAGGTGGTGGGCGTCGAGCAGCTCGATGCACGCCGCGAAGACGGACAGGTTGACGACATAGCCCGAGGCGCCGACCGCGCAGAACTTGACCAGCTGCAGCCAGTTGTGCGGCCTCCGAAGTCCGGCCTGCACGCGCAGGTGGACGGCATGTGGGCGGTCGGCGATGGCGGCCCGAGCCTCGTCGGTCACCCGGCCAACGGTACACCGAAGTGCTCGAGCACCAGCGGCGTCACGTCGCTCAGCGACCACTGCTCGCGCTCGCCTGCCTCGAGTCCGCACAGAAGCAGCACGCCCTCGGAGTCGTCGCGGTGCAGCGAGCCGTGGCTGCCGCCTCCGACGTGATCGGCTCCGCCCCAGTCGACGAACTCGTAGCCGAGCGAGGCCGACACCAGCACATCGCCCGAGTGGGGGCACTCGAGGGCCGACCAGAGGCGCGCCAGGGCGTCCGGATAGGTGTCGCTCGCCACCGCCCCGGCGCCGGCGTGGAGCTCCAGCACGGCCTCGTCGCCGTCCAGCGTCCAGCGCCGGCCGCGGCTGTCGGCCAGCTCGCCGCCCGGGGCGAAGCGCAGCTCTCCGCGCCCTGAGCGCACCAGTGCACGGCCGTCGTCGCGCGTGATCACCAGGTCGATCCCGTCCACCTCGGCCAGCGTCTCCACGGCGCGCCGCACCAGCCTCTCGCGGCGGCCCTCGTCGAGCGCGTACACCATCGCCGCGCGCGCGGAGGGGCAGGCGGCCAGATCGGCGTCGGCCGGCGCCGCGTCGCCCGGGGTCAGCACGCGCGCCTCCGCGAGGACCTCGGAGAGGTTGATCGCGTGCTCCACGGCGGTCTGCGAGTGGTCGGACATCACGATCACGGCGTGCTCCTCGAGGAAGGCCGCGGGTCCGCCGGCCACGTGCATGATCCGCTCGAGCGCATGGTCGGCCTCCGCGATCGAGCGCACCTGGCCGTCCGGCCCGACCTTGTGCGAGTACGTGTCGTTGTCTGGCAGCGAGAAGAGCAGGAAGTCGAAGAGGTCGTGCTCCACCAGGTACGCGCCCACGCAGCCGGTGTGGCGGTCGCGCTGGCCCGGCATCCCGAGCGCCGAGGTGCAGCCGGTGTCGCGCGAGTCGAAGAGGTCGGCGTAGAAGAGCTCGCGCGCCCCGTAGACCGGGTGCCGGAACTGCGCCGCCTCGGCGATCCGGCGGTAGACGCTGGCGCCGGAGGGATCGTGGCGTGTCCGGCCCCGGTAGATCAGGTAGGTCGTGCAGGCGGTCCGGAAGCCGGCGTCGTCCAGGTGCTCGAAGACGGTCCTGCGCGCCCGGCTCAGGTGCGCCAGGTTCATGTTGTAGACCGTGTCGTAGAGCGAGCGCACGACCCCGAACGCGCGCGTGGCGGCCAGGGACGACCCGTACTCGACGTAGCGCTCCTCGCCGCGGTGGAACCAGTTCATCGAGGGGATGTGGTGCTTGCCGGGGCCGCAGCCGGTCGCGATCGTCGCGGAGGCCACCGGCGTGACCGAGGGGAACGTGGACAGGCAATCGCGGACGTAGGTGCCGCACTCCATCAGCGCGGCCAGCGCCGGCGCCTGACCCTCGGCGACCGCCCGGTCGAGCATGTCGGGCTTCAGCGCGTCGATGACCGCAAGGACGAGCTTCTTCGGCACTACCGAAGGATCCTCAGGCCCGCGGACTTCTCGCCGTCGCGCCGGCGGCCGCCCGCGAGCAGCACGAAGAAGCCTGGGATGGCGAGGAGAGCCAGCGGTGGCACGAAGATCGCGATCGCCGCCAGGATGAGGGCGGCGGCGTCCGAATACGCGATGAGGAGCGCGGCCGCCTCGGGTTCGAGGCGCGCCCGCACGCGCTTCACCAGGCCTCCGGCCGCTAGCCAGGCGAGGGCTGCGCAGAAGGGCCCGAACACGAGACCGATCCAGGGCGGATGCCCGTTGTCGTACAGGGCGCCCGCGAAGAGCAGCGTGCCGAGCCCAAGGCCCACCAAACCGGCGAAGATCTCGGCCGGGCCGCGGCCGGCCGGGCCGCCCGGGTCGGGCTGGGCACGGTTCGCCGCCGAACGTTCGAGGAAGAAGCCGATCACGCCCAGGGCCAGCACGCCGCCCAGGAAGGCCGGCGACTCGAGGAACCACAGCGCGGTGCCGTCGAAGTCGATGCCGATGTCGCCGCGCGCGAGCCCGCCGGCGAGCAGCGGCGGCAGGTACGGCCGCACGCCTGTGGCCGAGGCCAGGCCGGCTCCGGTGCCGATGTCGAGGAAGAGGCTCATGGGCGGCTGAGAGGGTCGGTACCCTGCGCGCCGTGAGGTTAACGCGCGCCCGGGCGCGGATCTCGTGAGCACCTCCCGCGACATCGAGCGCTATGCCCGCCTGTTCGCGGCGCGCACGAAGGTGATGAAGTCGTCCGCGATGCGCGACCTGATGGCCGTCACGGCGCGGCCGGAGGTGATCTCGCTCGCGGGAGGGTTCCCCGACACCAGCACCTTCCCGCCGGAGACCTTCGCCGCTGTGGCCCAGCGCATCGCGTCGGAGTCGTGCGCCAAGGCGCTCCAGTACGGCCCCACCGAGGGACTCGAGGGGACGAAGGCCTGCATCGCCGAGGTGATGGCCGCGGAGGGGATGCGCGCGGATCCTGAGGACATGATCGTCACCTCTGGCGGCCAGCAGGTGATCGACCTGGTGACCAAGACGCTGATCGACCCCGGCGACGTGGTGATCGCCGAGGGCCCGACCTACCCCGGCGCCGTGCCCGTGTTCTCGGCGTACCAGGCCGAGGTCGTGCAGGTGGACATGGACGCGGACGGCATGCGGATCGACCTGCTCGAGGAGACGCTCGACCGGCTCGAGCGCGAGGGCCGCCGCCCGAAGTTCGTATACACGGTGCCGAGCTTCCAGAACCCGGCGGGCGTGACGATGTCGCAGCCACGCCGGCGGCGCCTGGTCGAGGTGGCGCACGAGCGCGAGCTGCTCGTGCTCGAGGACAACCCGTACGGCCTGCTGCGCTACGAGGGCGACCCGCCAGCCCCGCTGCTCTCGCTCGACGGGGGCGTGTACGTGATGTACCTGGGCACGTTCTCGAAGATCCTCTCGCCCGGTCTCAGGCTCGGATGGGTGGTCGCCCCGCAGCCGGTGCTCGAGAAGATCAACCTCGGCAAGCAGGCGGCCGACCTCTGCTCCTCCACGCTGTCCCAGCTGATGGTGCAGGCCTACTTCGAGGAGAGCCGCTGGCGCGACTACGTTGAGTCGCTCACCGAGGTCTACCGTGCCCGCCGGGACACGATGCTCGACGCGCTCGCCGACCACTTCCCCCGGCAGGCCGAATGGACGCGGCCGGCCGGCGGGCTCTTCATCTGGGTCACGCTGCCCGACTTCATCGACACGACCGACCTGCTCGCGCGGGCGCTCAGGGACAACGTGGCGTTCGTGCCCGGCGAGGCGGCGTTCCTCGACGGCCGCGGCCGCAACTCGATGCGCCTCAACTTCTCCGGCTCGGACGAGGACGCGATCCGGGAGGGCATCCGCCGGATTGGCGAGGTGGTGACGGAGCAGGTCGAGCTCTACGGGACGCTCACCGGCGAGCACCAGGCGCCGGCCGGCGGCGCGACGGGCGAGGACGCCGGGGCCGAGGTCCTGCGCATGCCGGACCGCGCGGAGCGCGCGCGACGGGCGAAGGGCTCGTGAGCCGCGTCGCGGTCCTCAAGGGCGGGCGCTCGCTGGAGCGCCAGGTCTCGCTTCGCTCCGGCGCGCGCGCGGAGGACGCGCTCGCGCGCCTGGGGCACGAGGTGGTGGCCATCGACGTCGGCGCGGACCTGATCGGCCGCCTGCGCGACGCGGCGCCCGACGTCGCCTTCATCGCCATGCACGGGCGCGACGGAGAGGACGGCACGGTCCAGGAGCTGCTCGAGATCCTCGACATCCCGTACACGGGATCCGGGGTGCTCGCCTGCATGCGGGCGACCGACAAGGTGCTGGCGAAGCACCTCATGCTGGAGGCGGGCATCCCGACGCCGGAGTTCTTCGCGTTCAGCGAGACGGCCTTCCGTGAGCTCGGCGCCGCCGACGCCCTGCCGGCGATCGAGCAGCGGCTCGACTTCCCGATCGTCGTGAAGCCGTCCAGCCAGGGGTCGGCGCTCGGCATCAAGTTCGCGCGCGCGGCGGCCGACGTCCCGGCCGCGCTGGTGGCCGCGTTCTCGTACGACTCGCGCGTGCTGCTCGAGCGCCACGTGGACGGCCGCGACCTCGCCGTGTCGATCCTGGACGGCGAGCCGCTGCCCGTGGTCGAGGCGGTCCCACGCGACGAGGAGTTCTACGACTTCGAGGCGCGCTACGAGATCGGCCGCACCGACTTCGTCTGCCCGGCCTCGCTCCCCCCCGGTGCGACCGAGCAGGCCCAGGAACTAGCCCTACGCACCTACAGGCTGCTCGGCTGCTCCGCGTTCGCGCGCGTCGACCTGATGCTGGGATCGGACGGCGAGCTGACGGTGCTCGAGGCCAACCCGATCCCAGGCCTCACCGAGACGAGCCTGCTGCCCCAGGCGGCCGAGGCGGCCGGCATCTCGTTCGACGAGCTGGTGGGGCGCATCCTCGAGCTGGCGCTCCAGCGGGCGCCGGCCTAGAAAGACATCGGTGCGCGCCGGGCACCGCCCGGCGCTTGCGCAAGGCGCTACTGCTCCTCCTCGCCCTCGCCGGCCGCGAAGTCCTCGGGCGTGACGTTGTCGAGGAAGTCCTTGAACTTCTCGACGACCTCCTCCGTGTCCTCCACCTCGTGCTCGAACTCGATGGCGGACTCGGTGATCACGTCCTCGGCGGCGAAGATCGGCGCGCCGGTGCGCACCGCGAGAGCCAGGGCGTCGGAGGGGCGCGAGTCGATCGGGATCTCGCGGCCGTTCAGCTGGAGCGTGACCTCCGCGTAGAAGGTGTTCTCGCGCAGCTCGGTCACCGCCACGCGGCTGCAGCTCACCTCGAGCTCCGACAGCATCTCGCTGATCAGGTCGTGAGTCATCGGCCGAGGCGTGTTCGCCCCCTGGAGCTTCATCAGGATCGCGGCCGCCTCCGGGTGGCCGATCCAGATCGGCAGGAACTTGTTGCCGTCGCGGGTCTTCAGAAGCACGATCGGCTGCTTGCCGACCATGTCGAAGCTGACGCCGTAGATGACCATCTCCTGCATCGCCCTCGACAGTCTAGACCGGAGGGGAACGGCGACGCCCCCCGCGCGGAACGACAAGAGCCCCCGCGTATGGGGGCTCCGGCACTCGCCTGTCATGGGCGATCCTGGACTCGAACCAGGGACCTCGTCCTTATCAGAGACGCGCTCTAACCGGCTGAGCTAATCGCCCGCGAGCCGCCGATTGTAGCGGCGGCTCGGCGCGACTCAGGCGGCTCGGGCGGCGCCCCGAGCGAGGATGCGCTCGGCCAGCTCAACCGCTTCGCCGGGGGTCTCGAAGTCCAGCTCGACCCGGCAACCGTCGCCCTTCGCACGAACCCTGACCGCGCGGCCGAACGCGGCTGAGAGCGTGTCCTCCGCAGCGGCGAGCGCCTCGGCCAGATCCGGGTGAACGTCGCGGCTGAAGCGCTTGGGCTCAGGCTCCGGCTGACCCTCAGCCTCGCGCGCGCGGCGCTCAGCCTCGCGCACCGACCAGCCGCCGTCGCGTGCGTCGAGCGCCAGCCGGCGGCGCGCCGCGTGGTCCTTGCACAGCAGGATCGCGCGGCCGTGGCCCTCGCTCAGCTCGCCGCGCTCGATCAGCTCGAGCGCCTCCTCCGGCAGGTCGAGCAGGCGGACGAGGTTCGAGATCGCAACGCGGCTGCGACCGACCCGCCGGCCGACCTCCCCCTTCGTCAGGCCGAGGTCGTCCACGAGCATCGCGCACGCGCGCGCCTCCTCGACCGCGTTGAGGTCCACCCGCGCCATGTTCTCCGCGAGCGCGAGGTCGAGCCGCTCCCAGTCGTCGGTGTCGCGCACGAGCGCGGGGATGGTCTCGAGCTTCACCATCTGCGCCGCGCGCAGGCGCCGCTCGCCCGCCACCAGCTCGAAGCAGCCGCCCGCCAGCGGGCGGACCACGATCGGCTGCAGGACGCCGCGCGTGCGGATCGACTCGGCGAGCTCGGCGAGGCGCGCCTGGTCGAAGGTCCGGCGTGGCTGGCGGGCGTTCGGCTGGATCAACTCCGGAGGGATCTCGCGCAGGCCGTCCTCCACCTTGCCGCTGCGCGGCAGGATCGCCTCGAGCCCCCGGCCCATTCCGCGCTGCCGCGCCTCAGCCACGCGCCGCCACCTCCTTGGCCAGCTTCAGGTAGGCCGCGCAGCCGGCGCTCTGCGGCGCGTGCCGCAGCACGGGAAGCCCGAAGCTGGGCGCCTCTCCGAGCCGGACGTTGCGCGGGACGACGGTGTCGAAGACGAGCGACGGGAAGTGCTCGCGCACCTCGCGCTCCACGTCGCGCGCGAGCCGGGTGCGCCCGTCGTACATCGTGAGGATCATGCCGAGCACGGTCAGGCGCGGGTTCAGCTCCCGCTGGATCAGCGAGAGGGTGTCGAGCAGCTGGGCGAGCCCCTCGAGCGCGAAGTACTCGGTCTGCACCGGCACGATCACGCGGTCAGCCGCCACCAGCGCGTTCACGGTCAGCGGGCCGAGCGAGGGCGGGCAGTCGAGCAGCGTGAACAGGTAGCGGTCCCTGACGCTCCCGAGCCGGCCGCGCAGGATCGTCTCCGAGCCGGAGATGCGCGGAAGCTCGACGTTGGCGCCCGCGAGGTCCGGCGTGGCCGGCACGACGTCGAGGCCCTCGATGCCGCTCGGGATCGCCGCGGCGGTGAGCGTGAGGTCCCCCGACAGGCAGTCGTAGACGCTGGGCCCGCCGTCCTTCGGCAGCCCAAGTGCAACCGTTGCGTTGCACTGCGGGTCGAGGTCGACCAGCAGCGTCGGATAGCCGGCATCCGCGATGCTGGCGCCGAGGTTGACCGCGGTGGTGGTCTTGCCCACCCCGCCCTTCTGGTTCGCGACTGCGAGAACTGTGCCCATCGGGGCTGAAACTACGGTCCGGGCCGGTCGGAAAGGCGTTCGGGGGCGAACGGAGGGGTCCTTCCGGACTTGGCGTTGACATGCGTGTCGAATCCCGGACGCCCCCGCACGGAGCTTGGTGGCGATGAAGGGTGGGGGCTGGCCGAGACGGCGGTGTCGGCGATTTCCCGCGATATACACCGGAAACTGCCGG
>DASQER010000088.1:0-5673 GCA_035633575.1 Thermoleophilaceae bacterium | reverse complement strand
CTACGAGGTGGACGCCACGCTCGTGCGCGGCATCGACTACTACACGCGCACGGTCTTCGAGTTCGTGTCGGAGCGCCTGGGCGCCCAGAGCGCCCTTGGCGGCGGCGGCCGCTACGACGGGCTCGTGGAGGAGCTCGGCGGGCCGGCGACCCCGGGCGTGGGCTGGGCTGCCGGGGTCGAGCGCATCCTGCTCGCGGCCGGCGAGGAGGGCGAGCCGGCCGACGGGCGCGTGTTCCTCGCGCTGGCGAAGCCCGAGGCGGCGCGCACGGCGTTCGGGCTGGCGCAGCGGCTGCGCGGCGAGGGCATCCGGGTGGAGATGGAGCAGGCAGGGCGCTCGCTGAAGGGCCAGCTGAAGCAGGCCGACCGCATCGGCGCGCGGGCGACGGTGATCCTGGGAGACGGAATCGACGTCAGGGACATGCAGAGCGGCGAGCAGCGCGAGGCGGCCGACGCCGACGAGGTGCTGGCGCTTGTGCGGGAGGCGCTCGCGTGAGGCCTCCTCGCCCCAACCGCTACCGCACACACTGGGCGGGCGAGCTGCGCGCCGGCGAGGTGGGCAAGCAGGTGGGCGTGGCCGGCTGGGTGCACCGCCGCCGCGACCACGGTGGGCTGATCTTCATCGACGTGCGCGACCGCACCGGCCTGCTCCAGCTCGTGTTCCGCCCGCAGGAGGCGCCCGAGGCCCACGCGGCCGCGGGCGACCTGCGCGCCGAGGACGTGATCACCGTGAGCGGGGAGCTGGTGCGCCGCGAGGAGGGGGCGGTGAACCCGGACCTGCCGACGGGCGAGGTGGAGCTGGTGGCGGCGGAGCTCGAGCAGCTCGCCGACGCGGAGACGCCGCCCTTCCAGATCGACGAGGACGATCCCGTCGGCGAGGAGCTGCGCCTTAAGTACCGCTACCTCGACCTGCGCAAGGAGACCATGCGGGACCGCATGATCCTGCGCCACGACGTGATCAAGGCGATCCGCGACCAGCTCTCCGAGGAGGGCTACCTCGAGGTCGAGACGCCGATCATGACCCGCTCGACCCCCGAGGGAGCGCGCGACTTCCTGGTCCCGAGCCGGCTCGTGCGCGGCTCGTGGTACGCGCTGCCGCAGTCGCCGCAGCTCTTCAAGCAGCTGCTCATGATCGGCGGGTACGAGCGCTACTTCCAGATCGCCCGCTGCTTCCGCGACGAGGACTTCCGCGCGGACCGCCAGCCCGAGTTCACCCAGCTCGACATGGAGCTCGCGTTCATCGAGGAGGAGGACGTCTTCGAAGTCGTCGACCGCCTGCTCCAGCAGGTGCTCGCGCTCGGCGGCGTGGAGGTCACGCTGCCGCTCGAGCGCATCAGCTACGACGAGGCGATGCTGCGCTACGGCTCGGACCGGCCGGACCGCCGCCTCGGCGTGGAGATCGTGGACCTCTCGGAGGTCTTTCGCGGCAGCGAGTTCAAGGTCTTCGCCGGGGCGATCGAGTCGGGCGGCGTCGTGCGCGCGATCAAGGCCGGCGGCGAGTGGCCGCGCAGCCGCTTCGACCAGCTCACGGAGAAGGCGCAGTCGCTTGGCGCGAAGGGGCTCGCCTGGGCGGTGGTGGAGGACGGCGGCTGGCGCTCGCCGATCGCCAAGTTCCTCTCGGAGGAAGAGCTGCGGGGCGCCACCGAGGCGCTCGGCGCGCAGGAGGGCGAGGCGGTCCTGATCGTGGCCGACACGCCCGGGGTGGCCGCGCGCGTGCTCGGGGCGCTCCGGCCCGAGGTGGCCGAGGGCGAGCCGCAGGGCCACGACGTCTTCTGGGTCGTGGACTTCCCGATGTTCGAGTGGAACGAGGGGGAGGGGCGCTGGGATCCGCTGCACCACCCCTTCACGAGCCCCACCGGTGACCTCGACGGCGACCCGGGCAGCTGGCGCAGCCGCGCCTACGACGTCGTCTTCGACGGCTGGGAGCTCGGCGGCGGCTCGATCCGAATCAACGACCCCGTGGTGCAGCAGAAGGTCTTCGCCGCGCTCGGCATCGGGCCCGAGGAGGCGAAGGAGCGCTTCGGCTTCCTGCTGGAGGCCCTCACCTACGGCGCGCCGCCGCACGGAGGCGTGGCATTCGGCATCGACCGCATGGTCGCCCTGCTCGCCGGCGCCTCGTCGATCCGCGACGTGATCGCCTTCCCCAAGGCGGCCAGCGGCATCGACCCGCTCACCGGCGCGCCGGCGCCCGTGGACCAGCGCCAGCTCGACGAGCTCGGGGTGAAGGTGGTCACGCCCCCCGAGGCACGATAGCCTCGGCCACGGCCCGCGCCTGTACGCCAGTCGGCCCGCACATGTTGAGCCGAATAACACCGGTAAGGGAGTCCGTCTCGCTGTAGGGCCGTGGCCCGCGGCGGAGGACACCCGGACTTGCTACGACAGCAGGCCCAACTACCGGATCCGACAGCGGCAGGCTGGGGCCACCTTTCCACGCATCTGCATTTGAGCCCGTAATAGGGGCCCAACATCGGATCGGTCGCGTGGGCGGTAGCGTTGCGCCTTGAATGCGGTCGTTCGCCGAGCATCTCCACGCGCCCGCTGGCCAGGGCGCGCTGAAGGACTGGCCGCACTCAGGCGCGGCCGGCGGCGCTGCGTGCGGCGATCTCGTGCGGATCGCCGTCCGCGTGGACGGCGACCGCATCGCCGAGGCCGGCTTCGACGCCGAGGGCTGCGGCGCGCTGACGGCGGCCGCGAGCGCCACGGTGGAGCTCATTCAGGACGGGCCCTTCCTCAGTGCTTGCCGTTTGAGCGCGGACGAGATCGCGGCCGCGCTCGGCGGACTGACGCCGCCGAAGCGCCACGCGGCCGAGCTCGCAGCCGACGCGCTCCACCGCGCACTCGGCGCCGCCGCCCGCCACGGCGCGCCGCGGCTCGAGCCGAGCCGGCGGCGCACGCTCGTGGCGATGAGCGGCGGGGTGGACAGCGCCGCCGCGGCGCAGCTCGCGCTCGACGCGGGCGACGAGGTGGTGGCGGTCACGCTCGAGCTCTGGGCCGACCCCGCCACCGACGGAGACAAGAGCTGCTGCTCGCCGCAGGCGGTGACCGGCGCGCGCGACCTGGCCCACCGCATGGGCATCCCGCACCTGACCCTCGACCTGCGCGAGCGCTTCCGCGCCGAGGTGGTGGACCACTTCCTCGACGGCTACGCGGCGGGCCGCACCCCGAACCCCTGCGTGCGCTGCAACGGCGAGGTGCGCTTCGACGCCATGCTCGAGCTCGCCGATGCCCTCGGCGCCGCCCGGCTCGCGACGGGTCACTATGCGCGCATCGCGCGCGACCGGCACGGCCCGCTGGTGCGCACCGGCGCCGACCCGGCCAAGGACCAGAGCTACATGCTCGCGAAGCTCGATCCGGCGCTGCTCGACCGCCTCAGCTTCCCGCTCGGCGGCCTGACGAAGGACGCGGTCCGCGCGCTCGCCCGCGACGCCGGACTGCCCGTGGCCGACAAGCGCGAGAGCCAGGACCTCTGCTTCGTGGCCGGGCTCGGCGGCCGCGCCTTCCTCCAGCGCCACGGCGGCCCGCGCCTGCGCGGGCCCGGGGAGATCGTCGACCGCGAGGGCCGCGTGCTCGGCCGCCACGAGGGCCATCACAACTACACGGTGGGCCAGCGCCGCGGGCTCGGGATGGCCACGAGCGAGCCGCTCTACGTGCTCGAGAAGGACGCAGCCACGAACCGCGTCGTGGTCGGGCCGAAGGAGGAGCTCGCCACGCGCCACGTGGTTCTCGAGAACGCCCGCCTTCACCGCTCGGCCGCCGAGGTCGAGCATGTGCGCCTGCGCTACCACGCCGAGCCGATCCCGTGCCGAGTGTCCGTTCAGAGCGACGGCAGCGTCGAGCTCGAGCTCGATAGCGACGCCCGCGCGGTCGCGCCGGGGCAGCTCGCTTGCCTGATGCGTCAGGATCGTGTCGTGGGCGAGGGAACCATCGGAGAGCCGAGTTGAACGACCCGCACGAGCGCATCGACCTCGAGGCGCCGCTGTCGGGCGACTTCCACGCCGTCGTGCGGCTGATCATCGGCGGCATCGCCGAGCGCGTGGACTTCGCCTTCGAGGAGATCGACGACCTCCAGCTGGCGGTGGAGCGCCTCCTTGCGGAGGCCGGACAGGTCGGCACCGTGCGCTTGTCGTTCGAGGTCGGCCAGACGAGCATCCGAACGCGCGTCGGCCCGCTGTCCGAGGACGCGGTGGCGGAGGCCCTGCGCGGCGGCGACGCCCCGCCCGGCCAGCTCACGCTCCCCAGGATCCTCCAGACCGTCGTGGACTCGTTCGGGGTGGAGGACCTGGGCGACGGGGCGATCGTCGTGCGGCTCGAGAAGCTCAAGGGCCTTCCGTGAGCACCCCCCAGCGCCGCTCGGCGGTGTCCTCTGAGAAGGCACGCGAGGAGGACCGGGCGCTGCTTCGCCGCTACCACGAGGGCGGCGACGCAACCGCCCGCGAGGAGCTGATCGAGCGCCACCTGCCGCTGGTGCGCTCGCTCGCCCGCCGCTACGCCGGGCGGGGCGAGGCGCTCGAGGACATCGAGCAGGTGGGCGCCATCGGCCTGATCAAGGCGATCGACCGCTTCGAGCTCGCGCGCGAGGTGTCGCTCGCCACCTACGCGACGCCCAACGTCGTCGGCGAGATCAAGCGCCACTTCCGCGACAAGGGCTGGGCCATCCGCGTCCCGCGTGCGCTGCAGGAGCTGAACGCGGCGATGTCTGGCGCGATCGAGCGCCTCACGGGCTGCCTGGGCCGCTCCCCCAGCATCGCCGAGATCGCAGAGGAGCTGAAGACGACGCCGGAGGAGGTGCTCGAGGCCATGGAGGTGGGCTCCGCCTACTCCACGGTCTCGCTCTCGACCGGGCCCGGGGGCGACGAGGAGCTCGACCCGCTCGAGACGATCGGCGGCGAGGACGAGGAGTTCGAGCGCTCGGAGGATCGCGCCGCGCTCGAGCCGGCGCTCGACCGCCTCCCTCCGCGCGAGCGCGAGATCCTGCGCATGCGCTTCGAGGAGGGGTTGCCGCAGACGCAGATCGCCCAGCGCGTCGACCTCTCGCAGATGCACGTGTCGCGACTGATCCGCAAGTCCCTCACGATCATGCGCGAGGAGCTCCTGCGGACCTCGCCGGGCGCCCCCGGCTGATCCATTAAGGGCAGATTGTCGTTCCCCGGCACCGGGCCGAAATGCCCGAACCAGCGGGTATCTTGCCGCGCGGTGGGCACCCGCCCGCCGAAACAAGCGTTGGAGGGATTGAATGGGGAAGCTCGGTAGACGTGCGCTGGTGCTGCTCGTCGCCTGCCTGTCCTTGTTCGTCATCGCAGCCTGTGGTGGCGATGACGATTCAGGAGGCGGAGGCGGAGGCGGTGAGGCGAAGGAGGGTGGATCGATCACCATGTCCCAGACTTCGCAGCCGGATTACCTGGACCCGGCGATGAGCTACACGGTGAACGGCTGGGAGCCGCTGTCGACCGTCTACACGGGGCTGGTCGCGTACAAGCGCGCCGAGGGCGAGGAGGGATCGCAGCTGATCCCCGGCCTCGCGCAAGAGTTGCCGAAGGTCTCAGAGGACGGAACGACCTACGAGATGACGCTCCGCAAGGGGCTTAAGTTCTCGGACGGCACGCCGGTGAAGGCCTCTGACTTCGAGCGCACGATCCAGCGCGTGCTCAACCTGGAGTCGGGCGGGTCGGCGTTCTA
>DASQER010000087.1:0-6812 GCA_035633575.1 Thermoleophilaceae bacterium | reverse complement strand
AGTCGCGCAGCCAGAACTGGTAGCCGGCGGCCAGCACGAGGGAGGTCACGAGCAAGAGCAGGAGGCGCCGGCGCATGCGCGGCGGGAGCGCGGGGAGCGCTCGCGCGCCTCGCGCGAGCGCTCGGCGGCCGGCGAACGTGGTGCCGGCGCTCACGCCGGGTCGCCCTCGCCCCAGAGCGGCGAGGCGTCCACCTCGCCCAGGAACTGGACCTCGGGCTCGAGCTCCACCCCGAGGCGCTCCCGCACGCGCCGGCAGCCCTCGCCCATCAGGGCGATCACATCGGCCGTGGTGGCCTCCCCCATGTTCTCCACGAAGTTGGCGTGCTTCTCCGAGAAGCGCGCGCCACCGACTGTCAGGCCGCGGCAGCCGGCCTCGTCGAGCAGGACGCCCGCGCTGCGGCCCTCCGCCCGCGGGTCGTCGGGGTTCTTGAAGGTGGAGCCGAAGGTCTTGATCCCGGAGGGTTGGGCCGCCCTCCGCGAGGCGCGCATGTCCGCGAGCGTGGCCTTCACGGAGTCCGGCTCCGCCGCGCTCAGGGCGAAGGAGGCGCGAGCGACGATCTCGCCGGGCGCCAGGTTCGAGCGCCGGTAGCGGAAGCCGAGCTCGCCGGTAGCGCGGCGCTCGCTGCCCGACGGGGTCGTGACCTCGACCCACTCGAGCGCCCGCGCGAGGTCGCCGCCGTAGGCGTTCGCGTTCATCTTCACGGCGCCGCCGACGGTGCCCGGGATGTTCACTCCGAACTCGAGGCCGCTGAGGCCCGCCCGGGCGGCGAACGCGGAGGCCTGCGGCAGCCGGGCGCCGCCGCCGCAGAGCAGGCGCTGCCCGTCCTGCTCGATCGATGCGAGCGAGCCGTCCAGCTTCACGACAAGTCCTCGGAACCCTTCATCCGCTACGAGGAGGTTCGAGCCGGACCCGACCACTCCTACCTCGATCCCCTCCCCGGTCGTCCAGGCGAGCAGCTTCGCGAGCGCCTCGGGCGAGTCGGGCCGGGCGAAGAAGTCGCCGCTGCCGCCGGTGCGGATGGTCGTGAGGCGGGCCAGCGGGTAGCCGGCCTCGACGCCGGGCGGCGCGCTCATTGGGCGAGCCTCCGCGCCAGCTCGTCCACGTTCCCCGCGCCGAGGGTGAGCAGCAGGTCCCCCTCGCCCAGCTCGTCGCGCAGCATCGTCTCCGCCTCGCCGAGCCGCGGCATCCACCACGTCGGGCGTCCGCGGCCGGCGTCCGCCGCGGCCCGCGCGACGAGGAGGCCGCTCACGCCGGGGAAGTCGTCCGCGTTCTCGCGGGCGGGGTACACGTCGAGCACCACCACGAGGTCAGCGAGGGCCAGCGCGCGGCCGAACTCGCGCGCGAGCATGCGAGTGCGTGAGTAGAGGTGCGGCTGGAAGCAGGCCACGAGCCGCCTCGGCTCGAGGGTGCGCGCCGCCTCGAGGGTGGCACGCACCTCCGTGGGGTGGTGCGCGTAGTCGTCGTACACGAGCGCCCCCGAGGGCGTGCGCCCGTGCTCCTCGAAGCGCCGTCCGGCGCCGGTGAAGCGGGCCAGGGCCGGCGCGGCCTCGGCGAGCGGCACGCCCGCCGCGCGCAGCGCCGCCAGCGCGGCCAGGGCATTGAGGATGTTGTGCCGGCCGGGGACCTGGAGCTCCACGTTCACGCCGTCCACGGTGAAGCTCGAACTACCGCGATGAAGGTGCACATCCTCGGCGCGCAGGATCCCCTCCTCAATGCCAAAGTGGACCGCCTCACCCTCGCCGTCCAGCTCCACCGCAGGGCCGAGCACCCGCACGCCGGCGGGCGCCGCGAACTCCTGGAACGCCTCCTCCAGCTCGCCGACGTTGGCGTAGGTCGCGTGGTGGTCGAGCTCGATGTTGGTCACGACGGCCACGTCGCGGCCGAGCTTCAGGAACGAGCGGTCCGACTCGTCCGCCTCGATCACAGCCCACTCGCCCGTCCCCCAGCGCGCGTTGGTCCCGGCGGCGCGCAGCTCGCCGCCGATCAGGAAGGCCGGCTCGCGACCGCACTCGAGCAGCGCGAGCGCGGCCATCGACGCGCTCGTCGTCTTGCCGTGGGTGCCGCCCACGGCGATCGTCCTCTTCATGCGCGAAAGCTCGCCGAGCAGGTCCCCGCGGTGAAGGACGGCCCCGGCGGCGCGCGCGCCCGCCAGCTCGGGGTTCTCCTCGGGGATGGCCGTGGAGACGACGACCTCCGCGCCCTCCGGCAGGTTGGCGGCGTCGTGCCCGATCACGGGCTCGATTCCCGCGGCGCTCAGCCGCGCGCAATAGGACGACTCCGCCTGGTCGGAGCCCGTCACCGTCGCGCCCAGCTCCCGCGCCACCAGCGCCAGCCCGCTCATCCCGGCCCCGCCGATCCCGACGAAGTGCAGGGCGCGGCCGGCGAACGGCGCATTGAGGGCGTCAGCCATGACGGCCGGACCATAGGCGACCGCCCCGCCGGACCCAATACTCGGCGGGCCGCCCTTCAATGCCCGTCGTTCAAACGAGCGCGAGCAGCTCTTCGGCGATCCGGTCGGCCGCATCTGGTCGAGCCACCGCCCGCGCCGCCTTCGCCATCGCGGCCGTGCGTTGGGGGGCGCCGAGGAGCGCGGCCACCTCGCGGGCGAGGCGCGGGCCGTCGAGCTGCGAGTCGGGGATCACCATCGCCGCGCCGGCCTCCTGCATAAAGCGCGCGTTCGCGGCCTGGTGGTCGCCGGTCGCGTGCGGGTAGGGCACGAGGATCGAGGGCAGGCCGGCGGCCGCCAGCTCGAGCACCGAGCCGCCGGCCCTCGCGGCCGCCAGGTCCGCCGCGGCCAGGGCATCGGCAAAGGGCTCGATGTACGGGAACAGCCGGTAGTGGTGCGGGTCGCCCAGCTCGTCGAGCCGAGCGCGCAGCTCCTCGTAGTCGCGGTGGCCGCAGGCGTGGAGAACCGCGCAGGGCGCCGCGGAGCCGAACGCGTCGAGGGCGGCGTCGTTCAACCGCCGCGCCCCGAGCGACCCGCCGAACACGAGCAGGCATTGCGCGTCCGGGGTGATGCCCAAACGCCTCCGGGCGGACTCGCGATCGCCCCCATCAGTGCCGCGGGGAACTGGACGCCCGGTCACGAGGTACTTCGACCGGGACCGGCCCTCCAGCGGGAACGCGAGGCACACCCGCGAGGCGAGCGGCGCCAGCAGCCGGTTCGACACCCCGAGGTGGCTGTCGGCCTCGGTGAGCACGACGGGCAGGCCCAGCGTGCGGGCCGCCAGGCCCACCGGCCCGGCCACGTACCCGCCGCCGCCGAGCACGGCGTCCGCCCCGATGCGACGCAGCAGCCGGCGGGCCCGCCCGGTCGCGCCGGCCGCCAGCAGCAGGGCACGCGCGGCGCGCAGCGGGTCGCGGCGGTCGATCCCCGCCACGCGCAGGCGGTGGAACGGGTAGCCCGCGGCCGGCACCAGCTCCGCCTCCGCCCGCTCGCCCCCGATGAACTCGACTCTCGCCCCGCGGGCGCGGAGGGCGTCAGCGACCGCGAGCGCCGGCACGACGTGTCCCGCCGTCCCTCCGGCGGCGATCACGATCGCCTTCACTTCCACCC
Organism: Thermoleophilaceae bacterium; assembly: GCA_035633575.1. Lineage (GTDB taxonomy): Bacteria > Actinomycetota > Thermoleophilia > Solirubrobacterales > Thermoleophilaceae > JACVRW01. Next base: position 3,255 of record DASQER010000087.1, on the reverse strand, counting down.
CCGTCGATCACCCGCAGCTCGGGCCTGCCGGCCCGCTGTGCCCGGCCGCCGGTCGCGGCCACGTTCAGCAGCAGCCCCATCGCGCCCATCAGCACCACTAGGTTGCTCGCGCCGTACGAGATGAACGGCAGCGGCACGCCGGTGAGCGGCATCATTCCAAGCACGGCGAAGAAGTTGAGCGTGGCCTGGCACAGGATCAGCGAGGTGATCCCGGCGGCCAGCAGCTTCGAGTGCAGGTCGCGGGCCAGCTTCGCCACGCGCAGTCCGGCGTAGCCGATCATCCCGTAGAGGCCGATCAGGCCGAGGATGCCGAACAGCCCGAGCTCCTCGCCGATGATCGCCAGGATCATGTCCGTGTGGGCCTCGGGCAGGTAGAAGATCTTCTGGACGGACTCGCCGAGGCCGACGCCGAAGAAGCCGCCCGAGCCGATCGCCGTGAGGGCCTGTACGGCCTGGAAGCCCGTGTCGCCCGCGTCCGAGAAGGGGTCCAGGAACGAGGTCAGCCGCGCGCGCCTGTAGGGCTCGGCGATGGCGAGGACCGTCGCCAGGAAGACGAGCGTGCCGGCCATCAGCGCGAGGTTGCGGATCGGCGTTCCGGCAGCCACGAGCAGCGTGCCGATCGCGAAGCAGATCACCATGCTCGTGCCCATGTCCGGCTGCTTCATGAGCAGCAGGCAGGCGGCGGCGACCACGAGCAGCAGCGGCTTGATCAGCGTGCCGATCGTGCGCGTGGACTGCGGCCGGGCCGCGAGCAGCTGGGCGGCGTAGAGCACGAGCGACACCTTCAGCAGCTCCGACGGCTGGAACTGGACCGGCCCGGCGCCCAGCCAGCGGGTCGCGCCGTTCACGGTCACGCCCATGCCGGGAAGCATCACGGCGATCGTCAGCGCGAACGAGGCCACGAGCAGCAGCGGCGTCAGCGCGCGAATCACCTTGAGGCCGTGCCGCGAGGCGGCGTGCAGCAGCACCAGCCCGATCAGGCCGAACATCACGTAGCGCTTGAGGTAGAAGGACGCGTCCCCCGAGCCGGACAGGAGCGACTCCGCCGAGCTGGCCGAGTAGACCATCACCGCTCCGCCCGCGAGCAGGCAGAGGGTGGCGGTGTAGAGGATGGAGTACTCGACCGGGCGCTTCCGGGGCATCCAGACGGTTTTCTACGCCCCGCCCCGGATTCATCCCCGTGGGATCAGCGACCTGAAGCGGTCGCCTCGCTCCTCGTAGTCGCGGAACTGGTCGAAGCTCGCGCAGGCCGGGGACAGCAGCACCACCTCGCCCGGCTGGGCTGCGGCGTCGCGGAGCGCCGTCTCGAGGTCGCCCGAGCGATGCAGCGGCACCGTGCCGGCCAGGTCCTGCTCGAGCCGGTCCGCCGCCTCGCCGATCAGGTAGGCCGCCACGCTGCGCGAGGCGACGGCCTCGCGCAGCCCCTCGAAGCCCCCGCCCTTGAGGCTGCCGCCGAGGATCACGTGCACACCGCCGTCGAATGCCTCGATGCCGCGCACGGCGGACGAGACGTTGGTCGCCTTCGAGTCGTTCACGTAGAGCACGCCGCCCACCGAGCCCACCTCCTCCAGGCGGTGCGGCACGCCGGCGAAGCTGCGCAGCGCCGCGGCCACCGCCTCCGCCGGCACGCCGCTCGCAAGCGCCGCGGCCGACGCGCCCATCGCGTTCTCGAGGTTGTGCGCGCCCCTGAGCCTGACCTCCTCGGCCGGCAGCGGCAGCTCGCCGAACGTGACGCGACGGCCCGCGCCGGGCAGCTCGATCCCGGGCGGCGCCACCGCCACCTGGTCGGGGGTCTGGTTCGCGAACACGCGCAGCTTCGCCTCGCGGTAGGCGTCGAAGCTCCCGTGACGGTCGAGGTGGTCCTCCGTCACGTTCAGGAGCAGCGCCGTGTCGGGAGCGAAGGCCTCGGAGTCCTCGGCCTGGAAGCTCGACACCTCGCAGACGATCGTGGTGTCCTCCTCGAGCTCGCCGACGAGCGCCGACAGCGGCATCCCCACGTTCCCCGCGAGCGCCACCGGCAGCCCCGCCTCGCGCCAGATCGCCCCGAGCAGCTCGGTGGTGGTGGTCTTCCCGTTCGTGCCCGTGACCGCCACGAAGCGGTTCGGAAGCAGCCGCCAGGCCAGCTCGAGCTCTCCGAGCACGGGCAGCCCGCGCTCGCGCGCGGCCGCGATCGCGGGCGCCTCGTTCGGCACGCCCGGGCTCTTCACCACACAGGCGGCGCGGTCCAGCAGCTCCACGCCGTCCACGCCGACATGGGCCTCGATGTCGCCGGGCACCTCGGGCGTGCCCGAGTCGGTGGCGATCACCTCGCCGTGCTGGCTCAGCATGCGCGCCGCGGCGATCCCGGAGCGGGCGAGCCCGACGACGAGATACGGCCCCTCGGGGAGGGGCGGCCTCACGACGGGATCGAGGCCTGGTAGAGCGTGAAGCCGATCGCGGCGCAGATCGCGGCGACGATCCAGAAGCGCAGGATGATCTTCGTCTCCGACCAGCCCGCGAGCTCGAAGTGGTGGTGGATCGGGGCCATCAGGAAGACGCGCCTGCGGAAGCGCTGAAAGGCGAACACCTGGATGGCGACCGACAGCGCCTCGATCACGAAGATGCCGCCGATAACGATCAGGAGCAGCTCGGTCTTGGTGATCACGGCGAGCGCGGCGATCGCGCCGCCCAGGCCCAGGGAGCCGGTGTCGCCCATGAACACGGAGGCCGGGAACGAGTTGAACCAGAGGAAGCCGACACAGGCGCCCACGAGCGAGGCGCTCAGGAGCGCGAGGTCCTGCTGGCCCTGCGTGATGAAGGTCATCGCCGTGAACGTGAGCAGCACGATCGCCGCGCAGCCGGCCGCGAGCCCGTCGAGCCCGTCGGTGAGGTTCACGCCGTTGGTGGCGCCGGCCAGCACGAGGAAGATCAGCACCGGATAGGCGAGGCCCAGCTCGACGGAGGCATCGACCACGCGAAGGCGCAGCGTGTCGTTCAGCCCCACGTACTCCGTCACCGCCAGCCAGAGCGCGATCGCGGTGAGCGCCTGGATGACCAGCTTGGTCTTCCCCGACACCCCAAGCGAGCGGCGCTTGCGCAGCTTGACGATGTCGTCGGCGAAGCCGAGCGCCGCCATGACGAGCGCCGTGGCGAGCACCGCCAGGCTCGCCTGCCGGTAGTCCGACAGGATCAGGAACGGGACCAGGACCGAGAGGAAGATCACGAGCCCGCCCATCGTCGGCGTGCCGGCCTTGCCGTGATGGCCGGCCGGTCCCT
>DASQER010000086.1:0-3154 GCA_035633575.1 Thermoleophilaceae bacterium | reverse complement strand
CGACGATTGGAGCGCCGAGCACGACCGTGATCACGCCGGCGGCCTGCGTCATGGTGGAGCCGTTGAACGAGAGGGTGCTGGTCGTGAAGTCTTTGCGTTCGAGCACGATCGTGCCGAACGGGACCTGAGTGGTGCCAGCGGAGTTCCAGACCTCGAGGCGGTCGGCGGGGCCGTTGTTGACGAAACGCACCTGCACGGTCGTGGCCGCGCCGGTCCAGTTCGCGAGCAGCGAGAACGTGTCGAGCGTGTCGTTTGTCGTGAGCGTGAGCACGTCTCCGGCCTCGGGGCGCCCGGCGATGCCGCCGCTTGCCGAGATGTCGGTCGGCGCCGGCACGGTGCTGTCGATCGTCACGGAGCCGTTGGCCAACGTCACGTTCGTCGCGACGTCGGTTGCCGTGACAGAGAACGTCTGCGGCCCGTTCGGCAGCGCCCCGGCGGTCAGGACGGCGCTGGCGTAGTTGTAGGTCACTCCCCCCGCCGGGTAGCTCCCGGCCACGAGCGGGACCGCTGTCTGGCCCGCCGTCACGTTGGACACGTTCGCGAGCACGGTGGCCGTCCCGCTCGGTGGCGTGCCGACGTCGGTCACGTTCGCGTAGACCCGGTAGGTGGCGCCCGTGCGGATGAAGCCCGTCGCGTTGCCGCTGCTCTTGCCGATCGCGATCGGGGAGACCGTGGGCCCGCGGAAGTCCGGCATGGCAGTGATCAGGTTGGCGGCGTCGTCCGTCTGGCTCGCGAACGAGCCCTGCGTGACGCCGATGCTCGAGGCCGCCATGGCGATCGCCGCCACGGACAGCAGCGCACCCCACTTCGCCCTACGCTGCCGGCTCACCGTTGCTCCCGTCCTTCCGCCAGATGGCGGTCAGCTCGAGCACCAGCAGCAGCGCCAGCGCGCCGGCGAGCAGCACGACGAAGAGGCCCTTCGAGCGGGCGTACATCAGCGCCCAGCCGAGCTCCGGGATGCGGTACATCACGCGGCCGATCTCGCCGGTCGCGGGCACCCGCCAGCGCTCGGAGACGTTGTTAGCGTCGCCGCGCGTGACGAACACGACCCTGTCGCCCTGGGCCCGCATCCCGCGGACGCGGTGGGTGATGAGGCGCTCCGGGTCGTTCGGGTCGCGGAAGGTCACGATGTCGCCGGGGCGTGCGTCGAGCGGCGCGATGCTGCGCACCACGGACACGTCGCCCGTGCCGAGCGCCGGCTCCATGCTGCCCGAGAGCACTGCGAGCGGCCGTGCGTGGAAGGCGAGCGGGACCGCGAGCGCGAGCGCGATGCCGACCGCGAAGCCGGTCGCGACGAACGCGGCGAGGCGCACGACGCCGCGCACCAGCCGCAGCGCGGGCAGGGCCGAGGCGAGCCGCAGCCTGAGGCGGCCACGGCGCGGGGTGGCGAGCGCGGTCATCGCCGCGTCGCCTTCACCAGCTCGGCGTCGAGCGCCAGCTGGAGAGCCACGCGGCGGCCGGCCGTGCCGGGCGTGCCGGCCGGGATCCAGGCACGGACGCGGACGATGCGCTCCTCGCCCCGCTCGACGCGCAGCGAGCGGCTCCAGTGCCGCAGCCGCGACAGCGGGCCGGACGCGAGCCGCCGCCCTCCCGCGCGCAGCTCCACGTGGAGAGAGCGGTCCAGCTCGCGGCCGCCCTTTCGCGCCCGCAGGCGCACGTCCACCGCGCCGCGCGTGACGTTCGTCACAGGGAGGGACCCCCGAGCCGGCTCGCCGCCGGGCGTCAGGCCGCGGGCCGACAGGAAGGCCCCGGCGCGAGGCACGTGGACCTCACCGGGAGCCATGGCCAACATGCGGACGCCCGCCCCCAGCGACTGGCCGGAGGCGGGCACCTGGAAGGAGAGCACCAGCAGTGCCGCAAGCGCCAGCCCCGTCGCGATGCCGGCGGTGCGGATGGGTGCGATTGCTGAGCTCATCGTGCGTGGGGACGGGCACCCGGTCAGGTGCCCCTCCCGCCTACTGGTTGCGCGCTTCCCAGCGCAGCGTGTGAGCGCCCGTGGTGAGGCCCTCGGCGTTCGCGTCGTCGTCGATCGAGACCGTGACGCGGTAGACGAGCGTCTCGTTGAGGTCCCAGTCGCCGTCCACGCCGGGGGAGGCGACATAGCCGCCCGCGTACGTGGTCGCAACGCCAGGGAGGTCGCTGTCGTACAGCGTCCCCGCCGAGCTGAAGCCGGTGCACGAGGGGAAGCTCGGGACGGCCTGCGTGCCGTACTCGACCTTCACGTTGGCGTAAGGCGCCAGCGTGCCGAGCGCGCCGGGCGCGCGGTACATGCGCACGTCGGCCGGCAGCGAGCCCGTGTACTTGACCTCGATGCAGTTCTCCTTCGGGTCGAGGGGCTTGCCCGCCGGGATGCTGTAGAGCGCCCCGCCGGCGTCGTTGTCCTGGATGTCCACGGTACCCGCGGTGATCTGGTTGCCGGGGTTGTCCGTCTGGCTCGAGAAGGCGGAGAAGGCGCCGGCGGTGGCGATTGCTCCCACCACCCCGAGAACTACGAGAGTGCGAAGGACCTTCCTGGTCTTGTTCATTGTCTCCCCGCTCCTTCCATTGGCCTAGGTCTACGAGTCAGCAACTTGCGCGACGCCGTAGGGGAAAGCCGGCGCCACTTGGAGGTCATCTCGGCTCGGCCCTTCCCCAATTTGAGGTAGTTGGACGAATGTTCGACCTCCGCTGGGGGACATAAGCTGGCCCTGTGACGGCCCTTCCGTACCGGATCAGACGCTCGGATCGCGCTCGCCATGCGCGAATCCTGGTCGCCGCCGACGGTGTCGAGGTGGTGGTCCCGCGCCATTTTCCGCTCCAAAGAGTGGAGCCATTCGTCCAGGCGAAACGTCCATGGATAGAGCGGACGCTGCGCAGGATGAGGGAATCGGAGGGGGAGTTTCCGCCCGCCCGCGTGGAGGACGGCGGCGCGGTTCCGTACCTGGGAGAGCGGTTGGCGCTGCAGGTAACCGTGCAGCCGAGCCGCACCCGCGTCGTCCGCCGCGGCTCGGACCTGCGGGTGGCGCTCGGCCCCGAGACGCCGCTGCGCGGCGCGCTCGAGGCCTGGTACCGGCGCCGGGCGCGGACTGAGGTGGCCGCGCGGCTGGACGCCGCCGTGGCGCGGGTGGGGAGGAGCTACACGACGCTCCAGATCCGCGGGCAGCGCACCCGCTGG
>DASQER010000085.1:0-3615 GCA_035633575.1 Thermoleophilaceae bacterium | reverse complement strand
GCGAGGCGAAGCGACTCAAGATCCCGATCATCGGGCTCGTCGACACCAACTGCGACCCGGACCCGGTGGACTACGTGATCCCGGGCAACGACGACGCGATCCGCTCCTGCAAGGTCATCATCGAGGCGATCTCCGACGTGGCACGCGACAACGCGCAGCGCTTCCGCGCGGAGGAGGAGGCCGCCCAGCGCGAGCGCGAGGAGCAGGAGCGCCGCGAGGCCGAGGAGCGCGCCGCCCGCGAGGCGGAGGAGCAGGAGCGTCGCGAGGCCGAGGAGCGCGCCCGCCGCGAGGCGGAGGAGGCCGGCTTCTCGCCGGACGAGCCCGCCACGCCGAGCGGCACGCGGCCGGAGGCGGCCGCCGCCGCGCCACGCGAGCGCCGCACGTTCGACCCTGACGAGGAGTCCTGATGAGCATCGCCGTCTCCGCCCAGGACGTGAAGACCCTGCGCGAGCGAACCGGCGCAGGGATGATGGACTGCAAGGCCGCGCTGCAGGAGGCGGGGGGCGACCTCGACAAGGCCATCGAGATCCTGCGCGTGAAGGGCCAGGCCTCCGCCGCGAAGCGCGGCGAGCGGGCCGCCGCCGAGGGCGTCGTCTCGGGCTACCTCCACGCCGGCGGGAGGATCGGCGTGCTCGTCGAGGTGGACTGCGAGACCGACTTCGTGGGTCGCACGGACCAGTTCCAGGCGTTCGCGCGCGAGGTGGCCATGCACATCGCCGCCGCGAACCCGCTCTACGTCTCCGAGGACGAGGTGGACGAGCAGGCCAAGGAGGCGGAGCTGCGCGTGTTGCGCGAGCAGGCGGCCTCCGAGGGCAAGCCCGAGAACGTGCAGGAGAAGATCGTCGAGGGCCGCCTCAGGAAGTGGCTCGAGGATGTCGTGCTGCTCGACCAGACGCACGTGAACGAAGAGAAGCACGGCGGCAAGACGGTCGGAGAGCTGCGGACGGAGATCGCCGCGAGCACCGGCGAGAACGTCGTCATCCGCAGGTTCGCCCGCTTCCAGGTCGGGGGGGAGTGACCGAACCCGCCTTCAGGCGCATCCTGCTGAAGCTCTCGGGGGAGGCGCTCATGGGCGACCTCCCCTACGGAGCCGATGCCGAGCGGATCGCGGCCATCGCCCAGCAGGTGAAGCACGTGGTGGACCGCGGGGTGGAGGTGGCCATCGTCGTGGGCGGCGGGAACATCTACCGCGGCCTCTCCGGCGCCGCGGCCGGCATGGACCGCGCCACCGGCGACTACATGGGCATGCTCGCCACCGTCCTGAACGCCCTGGCGCTCCAGGACGCCCTCGAGAAGCTCGGCGCGGTCACGCGCGTGCAGTCCGCCATCACGATCTCCGAGGTGGCCGAGCCCTACATCCGGCGCCGTGCCATGCGCCACCTGGAGAAGGGCCGGGTCGTGATCTTCGCCGCCGGCACCGGCAACCCGTTCTTCACCACGGACACCGCGGCGGCCCTGCGCGCGCTCGAGATCCACGCCGAGACGATCCTGATGGGGAAGAACGGCGTGGAGGGCGTGTACAGCGCCGACCCCCGTGAGCACCCGGACGCGCGCTTCATTGAGGAGATCACGCATCAGGAGGCGATCGAGCAGCGCCTCCAGGTGATGGACTCGACCGCCCTGTCGCTCTGCATGGACAACTCGCTCCCGATCCACGTCTTCAACATGGACGACGAGCGCAACATCGACCGGATAGTGTGCGGCGAGCGCGTGGGGACCGTGGTGAGGAGCGGATGAACGACGACGTCCTGAAGGACTTCCTCGACGATGCGAAGAGCCGCATGCAGAGGTCGGTGGATGCCACAAAGACCGAGTTCGCGACCGTGCGGACCGGCCGCGCCTCCCCGCACCTGCTCGACCGCATCGAGGTCGACTACTACGGCGCGCGCACGTCGCTCCGCCAGCTCGCGCAGATCTCGGCGACCGAGGCGCGCCTGCTCACGATCACTCCCTACGACAAGAACTCGATCAAGTCGATCGAGAAGTCGATCCTCGAGTCGGACGTGGGCCTGACGCCGTCGAACGACGGCCAGGTGATCCGCCTCCAGATCCCCGAGCTGACCGAGGAGCGCAGGAAGGAGCTCGTGAAGATCGTGCACGGGATCGCGGAGCAGGGGCGCGTGGCGGTGCGCAACGTCCGCCGCGAGGTGATGCACGACCTGCGAGAGCTCAAGAGCGAGGGCGAGGTGGGCTCGGACGACGAGCACCGCGCCGAGAGCGAGCTCCAGAAGCTCACCGACTCGCACGTGGGGGACATCGACAGCACCCTCGCCGGCAAGGAACAAGAGATCCTGGAGGTCTGACCCCGGTGAGCGACGCCGCGGCGCGGGCGCGCTACGTCGCCATCATCACCGACGGGAACGGCCGCTGGGCGCGGGATCGCGGGCTGCCCGTGCTGGCCGGGCACCAGGCCGGCGCGGACGTGGTCAAGGCCCGGCTGCGGGACGCCGTCGAGCTCGGCGTGCGCGAGCTCACCGTCTACTCGTTCTCGACGGAGAACTGGTCGCGGCCGAAGGCCGAGGTCGACGGGCTGATGGCGATGTTCGCCGAGCGCATCGACCGCGAGACCCCGGAGCTTCACGACGAGGGGGTGCGGATGCGCTTCGTGGGCCGCCGCGAGGGCCTCGACGCCGAATTGGTGCGGCGCATGGACTGGGCCGAGGAGCTGACGGGCGGGAACGAGCGCATCACCCTCTTCGTGGCCTTCAACTACGGCGGCAGGGCGGAGATCGTGGACGCTGCGCGAAGCTTCACGGGTGAGACCGAGGAAGAGTTCCGGAACCACCTCTACGCACCCGACATGCACGACCCCGACCTCTTGATCCGCACGAGCGGCGAGCGGCGCATCTCGAACTACCTGCTCTGGCAGCTCGCCTACGCGGAGTTCGTCTTCCGCGACGAGCTCTGGCCCGACTTCACCCGCGAGGCCTTCGCGGCGTCGCTCGACGAGTACGCGGACCGCCGGCGCCGCTTCGGGGGGCGCTAGGCGGTGGCCTCCAGGCGGGAGCCGGGACCGGGTTCGGACCTCGCGCCGCGCGTCGTGGTCGCCATCCCGGCGATCTTCTTCGCGCTCTTCATCGTCAGCCAGGGCGGGGAGGTCTGGACGCTGGGCCTGTTCGCGCTCGGCGTCGTGGCCATGGGGGAGCTGTACACGCTCATGGGGCGTGTGCGGCCGCCCGCGCTGGCGGGCTTCCTCACGCTCGCGGCGATGCTGGTTGCCGCGCTGTACGGCGAGCCGCGCCACGTGATCATGGTGCTCGTCGCGTCGTTTCCGGTCACCTTCTGGCTCGCGGTGCTGCGCCCGCGCCGGGAGCACGTGTCCTGGGCGGTGGCGGTCACCTACCTCGGGGTGCTCTGGATCGGCCTGGCCATGGTGCACGCAGTGTGGCTGCGCGACCTTCCGCATGGCGACGGCCTGGTGATCGACGTGCTCGTGGCCACGTTCCTGGGCGACACCTTCGCCTACTTCGGCGGGCGCATGTACGGGCGCACGCCGCTGGCGCCGCTGATCTCGCCGAACAAGACGCTCGAGGGGCTCATGGCCGGAGTGGTCGGCGCGACGCTGGCGTTCTGGGCCGCCGGGCTCTACCAGGACTGGCTGACCGGGCCGCACGC
>DASQER010000084.1:0-6577 GCA_035633575.1 Thermoleophilaceae bacterium | reverse complement strand
CGCGATCCCGATCGCCGCCAGCACCACCGCGCCGAACAGCGGGGTGAAGGCCTCGAAGCCGGCCACGAACACCTGGCCGGCGGACGGTCTCTCCCCGGCGGCGATCGTGTGCAGCGCGTAGATGCAGATGGCCGTGATGATCGGCGTCATGACGAGGAACCCGACGACCGTCGGCACGGCGGTCTCGGCCAGCGGCGGCGACTCGTCGTAGGAGCTCGTGAGCATCTCGAGGCCGATGCCCTCCACCGCCACCTCGACCGGGATCACGATCGCCGCGGACAGGGCGATGAACAGCCAGGCGTGCCTGAACAAGACGCCCAGCGAGTCGCGGAATAGAGTGCCGACGTCGCGCGGCTGGCGGAGCTCGAGCCGGCTCACGCGGCCGCGCCGGCCAGCTCGCGGTAGGCATCGGCCACGCGCGTGATGCCCTCCTCGATCTGGTCGGGCGGCACCGCGGAGTAGGCGATGCGAAACGAGCTCTCGCCGCCCTTGATCAGGAAGTCGGTTCCCTTCACGAAGATCACGCCGCGCTCGCGCGCCCCCGCCTCCAGCCGTGCGACGTCGATGCCCTCGGGCAGGTCCACCCAGAGGAAGTAGCCGCCTTGGGGGGTCACGAAGCGGGCCTCGGGGAGGTGGCGCCCGAGCGCGTCCGCGGTGGCGTCACGGCGTTCGCGCAGCGCGCCCTTCACGGTCTCGATCGAGCGCTCGATCGCGCCGGAGTGGCAGAACTCGGCGACGATCGACTGGGCGACCATGTTCGGCGAGATGTAGGTGTTGGTCGCCGTCGTGCGGATGCTGGCGATCACGTTGGCGGGGCCCACCAGGTAGCCCACCCGGATGCCCGGACAGATCGTCTTCGAGAACGACGAGGCGTACACGACGGAGTCGGCCTCGTCCATCGAGAGCATCGTGGGCAGCTGCTCACCCTCGAAGCGCAGCTCCACGTAGGGGTCGTCCTCGAAGATGGTGAAGCCGTGCTCGGCCGCGAGCTCGACGAGGCGCCGGCGCTTCTCCAGCGAGAGCGTGCAGCCGGCCGGGTTCTGGAAGTTGGGGATGATGTGGGCGAGCGACGGCCGCGCGCCCTGCTTCAGGGCCACCTCCAGCGCCTCCACGTCGATGCCGTCCGCCTCGAGCGGGATCGCGAGCAGCTGCGCGCCCAGCTGGCGCAGCAACAGCAGCGTGCGGTCGTAGGTCGGCGCCTCCACGACGACCACGTCGCCGGGCTCGACCAGCTTCTGGAACAGGAACGCGTCCGCCTGCATCGAGCCGTTGGTTGCGATCGTCTGGTCCGGCTCGACGCCGTGCTTGGCGGCGATCCACTCGAGCAGGTGCGGATAGCCGGCCGACGTGCCGTAGGCGAACGTCCCCCCGGGATCGCGCTGGAACGCCCGGTCCGCGGCGGCGCGCAGCTCCTCGACGGCGATGATGTCGAGCGACGGGGCGCCGCGCGCGAGTGAGATGTTGGTGAGCTCGGCCACGCTAGACGCGCGCGCCGAGGATCTCCTCGGCGATCTCGGACACTTGAGTAGGGTTGCGCCCGACCCGGACGCCCACCGTCGTGGCAGGCCGCCCGTCCGGCACCGGCACGCCGTGCTTCGCGAAGAGCTGCTTGCCCTGGTATTCGAGGAGGTCCATCGGGTAGGTACTATCGGCCGCCGCGCTAGGCCGGATGGCGGGGGCCGCTGGACCCTATCGAAAGCACTCACCATGGCTCTTCCTAAAGACGTCAAATTCGTCACATTCGACTGCTACGGCACGCTCATCGACTGGGAGAGCGGCGTCTACGACGCCTTCCAGAGGGAGGCCGACCGGGACGGCTTCACGATCGACCGCGACGCCCTGATCCCGCGCTTCATCGAGGTGCAGCGCGACATCCAGCGCGGCTCGTACGAGCTCTACGCGGAGGTGCTGCGCCGGACGGCGGTGCGGGTGGCCTCGGAGCTCGGCTGGGAGCTGGAGCCCTCGCGCTCGAACTTCCTGCCGGACAGCGTCCCGGCCTGGGCGCCGTTCCGCGAGACCAACCCGCAGCTCGAGCGCTTCTCGAAGAAGTTCGAGCTGGGGATCCTGTCGAACATCGACGACAAGCTGCTCGGGGCCACCCGGCGGCACTTCCGCGTGGACTTCGACCTCGTGGTCACGGCGCAGCAGGTGCGCAGCTACAAGCCCGACCCCGCCCACTTCAAGGAGTGCGCCCGCCGGATCGAACGCACGAGGAGGCACTGGGTGCACGTCGCGTCGGGCTATCCGACCGACGTGGAGCCGTGCCTGAAGTCGAGGATCCCCGTGATCTGGGTGAACCGCCACGGCGAGGACCTCGAGGGCCGCAGGAAGCCGGACGCCGAGGTGAAGACCTTCCGCGACGCCGGCAAGCTGCTGAAGGCCGCTTGAGAGCCGTCTCGGCTCACCCCGACGTCCTCGTCATCACCAGCCGGATGTGGCAGACCAACGCGATTGCGCTGCGCGCGGGCGACGAGGCGATGCTGGTGGACTCGCCCTACTTCCCGGACGAGCTCGAGGCGCTCCCCGGGCTGCTGGCGGGCGCCGGCTTCGAGCCGAACGCGCTGGTCGCCACGCACGCGGACTTCGACCACCTGCTCGGCCGTCTCGCCTTCCCGGGCCTCGCCCTCGGCCTGGGCGAGCCGAGCGTGGAGCGGCTCCACCGCGAGCCGGGCGCGGCGCAGCGCTCGCTGCGCGACCACGACGAGCAGTGGTACGTGCAGCGCCCGTCGCCGCTGGCGCTCGGGCAGGTGCAGGGGCTGCCGGTGCCCGGGAGCATCGAGCTGGGCACGGAGGAGCTGGAGCTGCACCCCGCGGACGGCCACACGGCCGACGGGCTGGCACTGATGGCGCGCTGGTGCGGGGTGCTCTGTGCCGGTGACTACCTGTCAGGCGTGGAGATCCCGATGATCTCGCCGGGCGGGTCGCTCGCCGACTACCGAGCCACGCTGGCGCGGCTGGTACCGCTGGTCGAGGCGGCCGACACCATCGTCCCCGGCCACGGCGCCCCCAACGACCGCGACACCGCCCTGCGCATCCTCGACGAGGACATGGACTACCTCGACCCCCTGGAGCGCGGCGAGGAGCGCCCGGCGCTGCCGAAGGGCCGCGACTCGCGCGAGCAGCGCAGCATCCACGCGCGCAACCTCGAGCGGCTCGCCTAGTAGGAGTTGGAGCCGGAGCCAACCGCTACTTGATGACTGCAATGGTGTCGCCGGTGGCGATCGAGCCACCCTCGGACACGCCGAGCTCCTCGACGGTGCCGGCGCTTGGTGCGGTGATCTCGTTCTCCATCTTCATGGCCTCGATCACGCAGATGAGCGCGCCCTCGTCCACCTGGGCGCCCTTCTCGACGGCCACCTTCAGCACCGTGCCCTGGATCGGCGAGACCAGTGCGCCGGGCGCTCCTCCGCCCCCGCCGCTCTTGCGCTCGCGGCGCGGCGCCTTGCGCGGCGCGGCGCCGTTGGCCGCCATCGCCTCGCCGATCACCGTCACGTCGAACCTGCGGCCGGACACCTCCACCGCGTACTCGCGCGCGACCTTCTCGGCCTCGGCCTCGTCGTCGTCCGCCTTCTTCTCGGCTTCGGGGAAGGCGAGCTGCTTGAGCCACTCGCGGTCCTCCACGAGGTCGCGGCAGGTCTCGCCGTTCGCCCACTGCTCGGTCGCGAGCAGCGCCTTGTGGAACGGGATCAGCGTCTTGAGTCCGCCGATCTCGTACTCGCCGAGGGCACGCAGCATGCGGCGGGTGGAGGCCTCCCGGTCCACGTCCCACACGATCAGCTTGGCGATCATCGGGTCGTACAGCGGCAGCACCTCGTAGCCCTCCTCGGCGCCCGAGTCCACGCGCACGAACGGCCCGGCCGGCTCGCGGTAGGAGCCGATGCTGCCGGGCGCGGGGGCGAAGTTCTTCGACGCATCCTCGGCGTTGATGCGGCATTCGATGGCGTGGCCGCGCACCACGACGTCCTCCTGCGAGTACCCGAGCGGCTCGCCGGCGGCGATCTTGACCTGCTCGCGCACGATGTCGATGCCCGTGACCATCTCGGTCACGCAGTGCTCCACCTGCACGCGGGTGTTCATCTCGAGGAAGAAGTAATCGCCGTCCTGGAGCAGCCCCTCGATCGTGCCGGCGGAGCGGTAGCCGACCGCGCGCGCCGCGTCCGTGCCGATCTTGCCGATGCGCTCGCGCAGCTTCGGGTCGACCGCGGGCGCCGGCGACTCCTCGATCAGCTTCTGGTGGCGCCGCTGCACCGAGCAGTCGCGCTCGAAGAGATGGATGACGTTGCCCTCGCCGTCGGCGAGCACCTGCACCTCCACGTGGCGCGGGTCGGGCAGGTAGCGCTCGACGTACACGGTGGGGTCGGAGAAGAACTTCTCGCCCTCGCGCGAGGCGCCCTCGAACGCCTTCTCGAGCTCCTCCTCGGACTCGGCCACGCGGAAGCCCTTGCCGCCGCCTCCGCCGGTCGCCTTGACGGCGACCGGGTAGCCGATCGAGTCCGCGATCACCTTGCGCGCGTCATCGACGCTCTCCACCGGCTCGGTCGTGCCCGGCACGATCGGAACGCCCGCCTCGACCATGATCTCGCGGGCGCGGGTCTTCGAGCCCATCGCGTCGATCGCGCTCGCGGGCGGGCCGATGAACACGATCCCGGCCTCCTCGCAGGCGCGCGCGAAGGCGGAGTTCTCCGCCAGGAAGCCGTAGCCGGGGTGGATCGCGTCGGCGCCGGAGCGCCCGGCCACGTCGAGGATCTTCTCCACCGCCAGGTAGCTCTCGCTCGCCGGCCCGGGGCCGAGCAGGTACGCCTCGTCGGCGCGCCGCACGTGGGGCGCGCCGCGATCGGGCTCGGAGTAGACGGCCACGCTGGCGATGCCCAGCTCCTCGAGCGTGCGCATCACGCGAATGGCGATCTCGCCGCGGTTGGCGACCAGGACCTTCTCGAACATCGGCGGGGCGGGAGGTTACGTGATCGCGGATAATCGCCCGGTGAGTCCTGGCCGCCTGGCCCCTGTGCTCGCGGCCCTTGCCGTTCTCTGCCTGGCCGTCCCCGCGCACGCCGCAATCGACTTCAAGCGCTGCGGCCCGTACGGCTTCACCTGCGCGCGGCTGAGCGTGCCGCTCGACCGCAGCGGCGCCGTGCCCGGCCGGGTCTCGCTGCTGGTGAAGAGGGTGCGCGCCCGCCGGCGCGCCACGCGCCCGCCGCTGTTCGTGCTGGCGGGCGGTCCGGGGCAGTCGGCGACGGAGTCGTTCGGGGCCGAAGCCCTGGGCGTGCTCTATCCGGTGTACGGCAATCGCGACCTGATCGTCTTCGACCAGCGCGGCACCGGGCGCTCCGGGCTGCTGCGCTGCCGCCGGCTCGAGCGCTCGAACCTGCTGAAGGCCGGGGAGGCCGCCGCGGCGTGCGCGGCGAGGCTGGGCGCCCGCCGCGCCTTCTACACGAGCCGCGACTCCGCCGACGACATCGACGCGATCCGGGAGCAGCTCGGCGCCGAGCTGATCGCGCTCTTCGGAACGTCGTACGGGACCAAGGTCGCGCTCGGGTACTCGCTGCGCTACCCGGCGCGGGTGGACCGCCTCGTGCTCGACTCCGTCGTCGAGGTGGACGGCCCCGACTCGCTCTACCTGGAAACGCTCGAAGCCGTCCCGCGGGCGCTGCGCTCGCTTTGCCGCAACCGCTGCTCCTGGACGAGCGATCCCGTCGCGGACCTGGCGGGACTGGTGGGCCGCATGGCGAGAGGGCCGCTGCGCGGCCGCGTGATCGATCGCCGCGGGCACCCGCGCGTGGGCCGCCTGACCAGGCCGGACCTCTTCACGATCCTGCTGGCGGGCGACTTCGACCCCGCGCTGCGGGCGGCGTTCCCGGGGGCGGTCCGCGCCGCCCTCGGTCGCGACGCGACGCCGCTGCTCCGCCTGCGCCGGCGGGCGTTCGAGGTCGACGCCGAGCCGCCCCCGCCGCGGATCCTGAGCGTCGGGGTGTACGCGGCAACCACCTGCGAGGAGGCTCGCCTTCCGTGGGCGCGCAGCACCCCGCCGGACCCGGCGGAGCGGCGCCGCCAGGCGGCGGCCTACGCCGCCACGATCTCGGACGTCGAGTTCGAGCCCTTCGACAGGGCCACGTCGCTCAAGAGCGACACGCTCGCGCTCTGCGAGCGCTGGCCCCATGCGCCCGCGGCGCCCGAGTTCGGACCCGGGCCGCTGCCGGACGTGCCCGTGCTCCAGCTGGAGGGCGAGGACGACCTGCGCACGCCCGTCGAGAACGCCCGTCGCACCGCTCAGATGTTCCCGCGCTCCACGCTCGTGGTGGCGCCGGCCACCGGCCACTCCGCGCTCGGCGCCGACTTCAGCGGCTGCGTGGAGCGCGCCTTCGCGGCCTTCTTCCGGCAGCGCCCCGTGCGGTCGCGCTGCCCGCGCGTGCGGCGCCAGTTCCCGCCCTCGGCGCCGCCCCCTCGGCGGCTCGCCGAGGTGCCGGCGCTCCGCGCTGAGCCGGGACCGCGAGGGCGCGCGCTGTCCGCGCTGGCGCTCACGCTGCGCGACGTCGGCGAGGACGCCATCACCCAGCTGATCTTCGACCCTCGCGACCCG
>DASQER010000083.1:0-2274 GCA_035633575.1 Thermoleophilaceae bacterium | reverse complement strand
AACGACGTTTTGCCTACCCGGTCGACCCGGTGCGCAACCAACGCGCACCAATCCGGCCGCGCGGGGTACCGTCCGCGCATGAGCTCCTGGGACGACGACGACTGGACGGGCACGCCGCCTGAGGGACACCACTCCGCCTCGCGCGCGAACCCCGGCTTCTGGGCGCAGAACCGCGCGCCGCTCAGCATCACCGGGGTGGGCGTGGGCATCGCGTTGATCATCCTCGTGGTCGTGTTGCTGCTGTGACCTAGGAAGCCGGCTCAGCCACGCGCTTGCGCGCCCGCGCGGTCTTCTGGCGCTCGACCGGGTCGAGCACGAGCTTGCGCAGGCGCACCGCGTCCGGAGTGACCTCCACGCACTCGTCCGCGCGGATGAACTCGAGCGCCTGGTCGAGCGAGAGCTGGTGGTGGGGCACGAGCTTCACCGTCTCGTCGGAGCCGGCCGCGCGCACGTTCGTGAGCTTCTTCTCGCGCACGGCGTTCACGTCGAGGTCGTCGGCGCGGGCGTTCTCGCCCACCACCATGCCCTCGTAGACCTCCTCGCCCGGCCCCACGAAGAGCTGCCCGCGCTCCTGAAGCTTCACCAGCGCGAACGTGGCGGTGGGCCCGCGGCGGTCCGCCACCAGCGAGCCCGTCGGGCGCGTGCGGATCTCCCCCTGCCAGGGTTCGTAGCGCTCGAAGACCGAATGCAGGACTCCTGAGCCGCGCGTCTCCGTGAGGAACTCCGTGCGGAACCCGATCAGCCCGCGCGTCGGCACGAGGAACTCGAGTCGGACCCAGCCGGTCCCGTGATTGACCATGTTGTCCAGGCGGCCCTTGCGCAGGGCGAGCATCTGCGTGACCACGCCGAGGAAGTCCTCGGGCACGTCGATGGCCACGCGCTCGATCGGCTCGTGCACCTTGCCGTCGACCTCGCGCGTGACCACCTGCGGCTTGCCCACGGTCAGCTCGAAGCCCTCGCGGCGCATCGTCTCCACCAGCACGGCCAGCTGCAGCTCGCCGCGTCCCTGGACCTCCCAGGTGTCCCGGCGCTCGGTCTCGAGCACCCGGATCGCGACGTTGCCCACGAGCTCCTGCTCGAGCCGGTCCTGCACCATCCGCCCGGTGAGCCTCGAGCCGGACTGGCCCGCGAGCGGCGAGCTGTTGATCCCGATCGTCACGCCGAGCGCCGGCTCGTCCACGGCGATCACCGGCAGCGGCCGCGGGTCCTCGGGGTCGGCGATCGTCTCGCCGATCGTGATCTCGGGGATCCCGGCCAGCGCCATGATCTCGCCCGGGCCTGCCTCGTCGGCCGGCACTCGCGCGAGCCCCTCGTTCACGTACAGCTCGGTCACCTTCACGTTCTCGATCGAGCCGTCGCGCCGAATCCAGGCCGCCTGCTGGCCCTTGCGGATGGTCCCGTGGTGCACGCGGCAGAGGGCGAGCCGGCCGACGTAGGGGTCGGCGTCGAGGTTCGTCACGCGCGCCTGGAGCGGATGCGAGTCGTCGTAGGTCGGCGCGGGGATGCGCTCCACGAGCAGGTCGAGCAGCGGGCGCAGGTCGCTGCCCTCCACGCCCTCCTCGGTCGAGGCCCAGCCCGCCCTGGCGTTCGTGTAGACGATCGGGAACTCGATCTGCTCCTCCTTCGCGTCGAGGTCGAGGAAGAGCTCGTACACCTCGTCCACCACCTGGGCGATGCGCGCGTCGGGGCGGTCGACCTTGTTCACCACGAGCACGACCGGGAGGCCGGCCTCGAGCGCCTTGCGCAGCACGAAGCGGGTCTGCGGGAGCGGGCCCTCGGAGGCGTCCACGAGCAGCATCACCCCGTCGACCATGGTGAGTCCGCGCTCGACCTCGCCGCCGAAGTCGGCGTGACCGGGCGTGTCCACCAGGTTCAGCTTCACGTCCCCGTACCGCACCGCGGCGTTCTTCGCCAGGATCGTGATGCCGCGCTCGCGCTCCTGGTCCATCGAGTCCATCACCCGGTCGGTCAGGGCCTCGTGGGCGGCGAACACGCCGGACTGGCGCAGCATCGCGTCGACCAGGGTGGTCTTCCCGTGGTCGACGTGGGCGATGATCGCGACGTTGCGGATGTCGGAGCGCTCGGGCATCGGCGGCCGTCAAGGGTGACAGGCCGCCGATGCGAAGCGCTGCGGCTAGACCATATGGCCGGTCGATCCGCCGTCCGGTGGTGATGTGAGGGTCGGCACCCGCGCATGAGATGCGCGGGTTTGTCGTCGAGGAGTGGCCTCGGCGAGGACCGCAATCATGGGGGTGCCGACATGGCGCAGGCTAA
>DASQER010000082.1:0-7469 GCA_035633575.1 Thermoleophilaceae bacterium | reverse complement strand
TTCATCCGCATCCGTCGCGAGCTCGACCCCGACGGCGTGTTCCTCAACGACCACCTGCGGGAGCTGTTCGCCTGAGCCGCGGCGGCGGCTCAGGCCGCGGGCTCAGCTGAGCTACCGCCGGCGCGCTCGATAGCGTCGAGGCGTGGCGAGCGAGCGCAGGCCCGACGACGGCGACTATTACGAGAGCCGCTTCGAGCTCTTCAGCCAGGGGGATATCTTCCGCGACATCCCGCTCGCCTACCCGCTTCCAGCCGATGAGATCGTCGAGGAGGAAGGCCACGGCACCCGGCGCTTTCTTTCCGGGCCGTTCGAGGTGGGACTCGCGATGCTCGTGACCCCGACCTGCTCGATGCGCGCCCAGGGCGCCCCGGACCGCTACGCCCACCCCGTGCGGTCGCTCGTGCCGCTACGACCGTTCGAGGAGTTGGTGGGAGCCGGGCTCCTCGACCACTCGAAGGCCGGGCTCGCGCGCAAGCGTGACGGGTTGATCAACTACATGTACCTCCCCGCGAGCGAGGAGCTCGGACTGCCGGAGACCCTCGCCCTCCTCTACATGGCGGTGACGCTCCATCACGAGTTCCTCGAGGGCCAACGGGTCACCCAGCTCGCCGTCGAGGGAGCGCGCCAGCTCCAGAGCAAGCTGGTCTGGTTCGCGAGCAGCCTGAAGCTCGACCGGGCGACGTTCGAGCCTCCGCTGGACTGAACCGGCTCTCGCCGTTCCACGCCACGCGCGTCCGCGAGCCGCCACCGCGCGCGCGTAGATGCGCCGCGGCTCGCCCGGGGGCCGGTTTTTGCGCTCGTACGTCTGTAAGGGCGGAGGGACAACGGCGGCGACGAAGCCCATCCATGGCTAAGGGCAGAGGGGGGCCGTTTTCGCCCCTACACCCCTCTCTAGGAGTGAGGGCATCCGCAGACGAGACGAGATGGCGAGACTCACGACATCGGCAGACGGGCGCGAGCATCACACGCCGGCGCACCGTCTTGCCATCACCCGCGCCGAGGCGGCCCGGGCTCTCGGCGTGTCGATCAACTCGTTCGAGCGGCACGTGCAGCCCGAGCTCAAGATCGTCCGGCGCGGCAAGCTGCGGCTCATTCCGGTGCGCGAAATCGAGCGCTGGTTGGAGGAAAACGCAGAGTGGACGCTGGGGGCGCCATGACGGAGCGGGATACGCTCGGCTCGACCCTTCTACCTCAAGGAGAGGACATGGCCAAGCGCCTTCCTGAGGGCATCTCGCTCCGCCACGCGCGCTCCTGCCCGACCCGGTCCGGCGGGCGTTGCCGCTGCGCGCCCCGCTACCAGGCGCAGGCGTGGAGCCCTCGCGACCGCAAGCGTCTGACCCGCACCTTCCCCACACTCGCCGCGGCCAAAGGCTGGCGCTACGACGCGCTCGTCGGCCTCCGTCACGGCACGCTTCGCGCGGCGGGCAGCGTCACGCTGCGGCAGGCGGCCGACGAGTGGCTCGCCGCGGCTCAAGCCGGGTTCGTTCGCAACCGCTCCGGCGACCCATACAAGCCGTCGGCGCTGCGCGGGTACGAGCAGTCGCTCCGCCTTCGGATCGTGCCGGCGCTCGGCGCCGCGAAGCTCGGCGACATCCGCCGCGCAGACGTCCAGCGGCTCGTCAACCGGATGATGGCCGACGGTGTTGGAGCGAGCACGGTGCGCAACGCGCTGATGCCGCTTCGCGCGATCTACCGGCAGGCGCTCGCGCTTGACGAGGTCGCGGTGAACCCGACCGCGGGCGTCCAGCTGCCAGCCGTGCGCGGGAAGCGCGAACGGATCGCGTCGCCCGCTGAGGCGGCGCGCCTCATCGCCGGCCTCCCGGAGCGCGATCGCGCCGTCTGGGCCACGGCCATGTACGCCGGCCTCCGGTCCGGCGAGCTCCAAGCACTCACCGACGAGCTGGTCGACCTCGACGCCAACGTGATCCGAGTTCAGTGGAGCTGGGACCCGAAGGCCGGCCGCGTGGCGCCGAAGAGCCGGGCAGGCCGGCGCACTGTCCCGGTCCCCGGCGTCCTTCGCAAGCACCTGCTCGAGCACCGTTTGGCGCGCGGTCGCCGCGGCGGCCTCTTCTTCGGACGCCCGGACGGTCGCCCGTTCTCGAATCAGTCCCTCAGCCGGCAGGCAGCTCGGAGGTGGCGCGGAGCCGGTCTCGAACCGATCGGGCTGCACGAGTGCCGCCACACCTTCGCATCGTTGATGATCGCCGCCGGCGTCAACGCGAAGGCGCTCTCGACCTTCATCGGCCACTCCTCCGTGATGATCACGCTCGACCGCTATGGCCATCTCTTCCCCGGCTCCGAGGACGAGGCCGCCGGTCTCCTCGACGCCTATCTCGAGCGGCAGGTCAGCGCGAGTTGAGGGCGTCTGACGGAGGCTTTCCGCGAAGGGTGCGCTGCACGTGCGCTGCACTGCGCTGCACAAATCGGGCCTTTTCTGGGGCCGAGAGGGGCCGACTGGGGTCGACCAATCCGCCCGAAACGGCGCCAAAAATGCCTGCAAAGAAGCAACTTCAGCGGAGGGGGAGGGATTCGAACCCTCGGACGACCTTGCGGCCGTCAACGGTTTTCGAGACCGCCCCGTTCAACCGCTCCGGCACCCCTCCGAGCGTTCAAGATCATAGGGACGGGCGGCCCGCGTGCGGCAGTGGCGCTAGAACTGCACGTCCGCCTCGAGGAGCCCGTCGAGCTCCTCCGGCGGCAGGGGCTTCGCGAAGAGGTAGCCCTGGCCGAGGAGGCAGCCGAGCTCGCGCAGGTCGGACGCCTGCTCGGTGGTCTCGATGCCCTCGGCCACGACCTCCATGTCGAGGGCGCGGCCCATGGCGATGGCCGCCGCGACGAGCGCGGAGTCCGGTGAGTTGGCCGCCATGCCGGCGACGAAGGAGCGGTCGATCTTCAGGATGTCGGCCGGCATCTCGCGCAGGTGGTCGAGCGACGAGTAGCCGGTTCCGAAGTCGTCGATGGCGATTCGGACGCCCTGCTCGCTCAGCTCGCGCAGCGCCCGGAAGCCCGAGTCGCGGTCGGCCATGGCCGTGCTCTCGGTGACCTCGATCGTCAGGCGGCTCGGATCGAGGGCCGAGCGCCTCACGGCGTTGAGCACCGTGGGCACCACATCGGGGTGCGTGAGCTCACGCGCGCTCAGGTTCACGGCCAGGCTGAACGTCGAGCCGCCGCCGGTGCGGCGGTCCCAGTCGCGCAGCCGGCGGCAGGCCTCGCCGACCGCCCAGGCCCCCATCTGCACGATCAGCCCGCTCTCCTCGGCGACCCGAAGGAACTTGTCGGGCGTGAGCAGCCCGCGCTCGGGGTGCTCCCAGCGGATGAGCGCCTCGGCGCCGACCATCTCGCCGCTCTCCAGGTCCACCAGCGGCTGGTAGAAGAGGCGCAGCTCGCCCTCCTCGAGCGCCTGCTGAAGCTCCTGCTCGATCGACAGCTCCTCCATGGCGCGCTCGCGCATCGCCATGTCGAACAGCTCGGTGCGGGCACCGCCGCGCTCCTTCGCGCGGTACATCGCCGCATCCGCGTCCTCCACGAGGCGCGAGCCCTCCACGTCGTCGCCGGGCTCGGCCAGGGCGATCCCGATGCTCGCGCTGAGGCGCAGCTCGGCTCCGCCCGCGCGCACCGGCTCGGCCAGCTCGCGCTGCAGGCGGTCGGCCACGCCGACGGCCTCGAGCACGCCCCCGACCGACTCGCACAGCACCGTGAACTCGTCGCCTCCGAAGCGGGCCACCGTGTCCTCCGGGCGCAGCGTGCGCTGGATGCGCGCGGCCACCTCGCGCAGCACCTCGTCGCCGGCAGTGTGGCCGAGGCTGTCGTTGATCCGCTTGAAGCGATCGACGTCCAGGAAGTAGACGGCCGTGGACTGGCCGCGCCCGCGGCGCTCGATCGCGTGGCGCAGGCGGTCGCTGAAGAGGGCGCGGTTGGGAAGCCCGGTCAGCGAGTCGTAGAGGGCCAGGCGCTCGAGCTCCGCCTCCATCCGCTTGCGATCCGTTACGTCCAGGAACACTCCGTAGAAGAGCGGCGAGTCATCGCCCTCGGGGCCGCGCACGACGGTCATCTCGTCGCGGATCCAGACGACGCCGCCGTCGGACCGGCTGATCCGGTACTCCTGAACGAGCGCCTCGCCTGAGCGGGCGCACTCGGCCTCGTTGGTGATCACGCGGTCGGCGTCCTCGGGGTGCAGGAGACGGTCCCAGAGCCCGCCGTCCTCGATCCAGCTCTCCTGGCTGTAGCCGAGCACGCGCTCGATCGACGGGCTGATGTACAGGCACTGCCCGTTCACCCCCGGCTCGTAGACGTACGCCACCGACGGCACGCCCTCCGCGAGCGGCCCGTATTTCGACTCGATCCGATGGAGGATCGCCTTCGGATCCACGGACATCGTGTTCTTATCGGCATCTACCGCCCGGATCTATCGCCTGGAAGCGAAGAATGCGCGCAAGAGGCCAGCAGCCTCTTCGGCGAGCAGGCCACCCGCCACCGCGGGACTGTGGTTGAGGCGCGGCTCGGCGAGCACGTCGAGCACGCTGCCGGCGGCTCCCGCCTTGGGATCTTCCGCCGCGTAGACCACGCGCGGGACGCGGGCGAGCACGATCGCCCCCGCGCACATCGCACAGGGCTCGAGCGTCACGTAGAGGGTCGTGTCGAGCAGCCGCCAGCTGCCGAGCCGCGACGACGCCTCGCGCAGCGCGAGGATCTCGGCGTGGGCGGTCGGGTCGCCGCGCAGCTCGCGCTCGTTGCGAGCCGCGGCGATCACCTCGCCCTCGTGCACGACCGCAGCGCCGATCGGCACGTCGTCGTGCTCGAGCGCCCGCTCGGCCTCGCGCAGGGCGAGCCGCATGAAGTACTCGTCGCGCGGGAACAGGCCGGGGCTGACGCTCACGGCGCGACCACCCTGCGGCCGAGATAGCGCTCCGCCGCGCGCAGCCCGGCGAGCGCGCCGGTGCGCTCGGCCAGGCGCATGCCGGCGGCAGCCAGCGAGAGCGCGGACGGCCGGCCGCCGCCGAGCGCTCCGCTCTCGATCAGCTCGCGGTACCAGTCGATCGTGTCGCCGAGCGTGCGGTCGAGCGCGCGCGACCGGTAGCCGAGCTCGCGGCGTGCCTTGCGCGAGGAGTAGCGCCAGTTCTGGGCCATCAGGACCAGGCCCTCGGCGGAGATCGCGCTCGGCACGCCGAGGGCCTCGGCGGCGCGGGCGATCGAGCCGGCCTCGCGCGGGAGCACGAGCAGCGGGTGACGCACGCCCGACAGCTCGGCCACGCGCTGGAAGAGCTCCACCCAGCCGGTGTCGTGTCCGCCCAGCACGTAGCGCTCGCCCGCCCTGCCGCGCTCGGCGGCCAGAAGGTGGCCCCTGGCCACGTCGCGGACGTCCACCACGTTCGTCTCCCCGTCCACCACGGCGGGCAACCGCCCGCGCAGGTAGTTGCCGATCATGCGGGTCGAGGTCTCACCCGGTGCGCTGCGATCGACCGGCGCGCCGAACACGTAGGACGGGTTCACGATCACCACCTCGACGCCGTGCCGGACGCCGGCAGCCAGCGCCTCCGCCTCGCCCTCGTGCTTCGCGTCCGGGTAGGCGAGGCCGAGCCCGCCGCCCCTGTACACCTCGTCCTCGGTGCCGGCCTGGCCGGGCGGTGCGGGGCCGATCCCGGCCACGCTCGAGGTGACCACCACGCGGCGCACGTCCTCCGCGGCCGCCGCCTCCACCGCGATGCGCGGGGCCAGCGCGTTCACGCGCCAGACGCGCTCGGCCGGATGGGAGCCGACGAACCCGGCGCAGTGGAAGACGGTGTCGCAGTCGCGGAAGGCGCGCCTGAGCGCCGCGCGGTCCAGGACGTCGGCCCTGACCGGCTCTGCCTCAGTGTCGCCGAGACGTGTGAGGCGAGCCTCCTCCCGGTAAGTCACGCGCACCGGGCCGAGCTGGGACGCAAGTCGAGCGACGTGCGCGCCGATGAACCCAGTGGCGCCCGTTACGCAGGACGTCACAACTTCCGTTCGGGCAATTTGTTCGTGCGTTCGTACACTCGAAGCTCACCGTAACCCAATGCCAATTCGCCTCCTCCTCCTCACCGCCGCGCTCATGCTTCCGCTGGGCCTCCCAGCCGGCGCGAGCGCGGACGGCTACGTGCCGGACGAGGTGATCGTCCGCTACGAGGACGGCACGAGCACCGGAGTGGCCCAGAGCGTGGCCGACGAGGCGGGCACGGAGGCCTTCCAGGCGCTCCCCGGGGGCTCCGAGCAGCTCGAGATCGAGGACGGCGACTCGGTGCGCGAGACGATCGCCGAGCTCAGGGCCGACCCGAACGTGGCGTACGCGGTCCCGAACTGGCGCGCCCGCGCGGCCGCGGACCCGAACGACCCGGGCTTCCGCCTCCAGTGGAATCTCTTCAGCGACTACGGCATCAACGTCGTCGAGGCCTGGTCGCTCGCCGCGGGCCTCGGCGCCCCGGGCGGAAGCGGCGCGGTGGTGGCCGTGCTCGACAGCGGCGTGGCCTACCAGCGCTACGGCCGCTACCGGCGCGCTCCGGACCTGCGCCGCTGGACCTTCGTGCGCCCGTACGACTTCATCGGCAGGGACCGCCACCCGAACGACGTGTTCGGTCACGGCACCCACGTGGCCGGGACGATCGCCCAGACGACCAACAACCGGATCGGCACGGCGGGCATCGCCTACAACGCGAAGATCATGCCGCTGCGGGTGCTCGACGCGAACGGCGAGGGCGACTCCGCCGCCATCGCGCGCGCCATCCGCTACGCCGCGCGCTACCGCGCCGACGTGATCAACCTCTCGCTCGAGTTCCCCGCCGAGGTGCGGTCCGCCGAGATCCCGGACGTCATGTCCGCGCTCCGCTACGCGCACCGGCGCGGGGTCGTCGTGGTCGCGGCCGCCGGGAACCAGGCCGACATCGCCGTGGCCTACCCGGCCCGCGCCCTGTCGGTGATCGCGGTCGGGGCCACCACCGTCACGGGCTGCCAGGCCGACTACTCGAACGCGGGCGAGGACCTCGACCTCGTCGCTCCCGGCGGCGGGGCGGACGCGCCCAACACCGACAGCGCCTGGGACGTGGCCCACTGCACCCCCGACTCGCTCGGCAAGTCGATCGTCCAGCAGACCTTCACCCGCGGCGTGCGCCGCTTCGGCCTTCCGCGCACCTACGAGGGCACGTCCATGGCGAGCCCGCACGTGGCCGCGATCGCGGCGCTCGTGATCGCGACGGGGCGGCTGGGGCCGAACCCGAGCCCGAGCGACGTGGAGGCGCACCTCGAGGCCACCGCCCGGCCGACGGACCGCCCGGACCGCTACGGAGCGGGTCTGGTCGACGCGGCCGCGGCGCTGCGCTAGACCATATGGCCGGTCGATCCGCCGTCCGGTGGTGATGTGAGGGTCGGCACCCGCGCATGAGATGCGCGGGTTTGTCGTCGAGGAGTGGCCTCGGCGAGGACCGCAATCATGGGGGTGCCGACATGGCGCAGGCTAA